>JALYTM010000075.1:0-1172 GCA_030854305.1 Candidatus Dormiibacterota bacterium | reverse complement strand
GTCCGGTGGTCTGGCGATCCAAGACATCGGACAGGTCATCAATGGGAGCTTCACCGTCGATCACGGCACCAACAGCCTTATCTCGGTTACGCCAGCAGACCCAGACTCGCTCCTTTTGCTCGGTTCGCAGCACGGCTCGCAGGAGGCGACCTACCGTGTCGTATTTGGGCGACCGAGCGAGGCAAAGTATCTGGGGCTGAGCGACTTCTTCGTCCGCAATGAGGACGAGGTGCCACCGATCGGGGTCCGACCCGGTTACTCAACTGCTGGACTGGCCACAGTCCGGTTCGACGGGGAGGCACGATCTTGGATCGCGCTGGGCGACAACGGACACCGCAAAGAGAGTTGGCTGGTGTGCACCGATCCGCCGGCAACCTTCCATGCCCGGGAGGGCCAGCCCTACCGCGTCAGACATCAGGTGTTGTTTGGCAATGAGCACCGCACTCGCTTCCGGATCTGGCCCGAGGGTGAGCAGGAGCCGGGCGGGTGGCTGTGCGAGGAAAGCGGTGACGCGATTCCCAGTCATCTCCCTCGATTCTCAGCTGCCAGTTTTGGCCTCTTCATGCATACAGGTATTGGCACAGCATGGTCGGATATCCGGGTCGCTGCGCTGACGGAGAGCGAAGTTCATGGAGGGTAGTCGACTCAGCGTCGAGGTGGTGCTACGTGATGAGGCAGTCCTCGGCGAGGCCCCCGCTTGGGATGAGCGCCGCCGTCAGCTGGTCTGGGTGGATATTCCTGCGCAATTGGTGCATCGGTTTGATCCCGCGTCGGGAATCGATGTCGCCCACGACGTCGGTCGCGCCGTGGGCGCCGCCCTTCCCTGCACTGATGGTTCGCTTCTACTGGCCACCGCGGATGGTTTCTGGCGTCTGGAGGACAGCGCCGACCCTACATTGATTGCAGCGGTCGAGTCGGACCGAGCCGACACGCGCATGAACGATGCGAAGTGCGACCCGGCGGGGCGCGCGTGGGGAGGAACCATCGCGCTCGACCTCACACCGGCGGCAGGCTCGCTGTACTGTCTCGATGGGCGCGACGTAACCCAGGTGCGCTCGGGCTTCACAGTCCCCAACGGCCTTGGCTGGTCTCCAGACGCGACCGGCATGTGGTTCATCGACAGTTTTGCGGACGGCATCAGCCAGTACGTTTTTGACCTGGCGACTGGCCAC
>JALYTM010000074.1 GCA_030854305.1 Candidatus Dormiibacterota bacterium | reverse complement strand
GTGTTGGTCCTCGCCGAACGGGACCCACAGAAGCTCCCGTGGGGCGACCTCGGCGTCGACATCGTCATCGAGTCGACCGGGCACTTCACCGACGCCAACAAGGCTCGTGCCCACATCGAGGCGGGTGCGCGCAAGGTGATCATCTCGGCTCCGGCCAAGAACGAGGACGTGACCCTCTGCATGGGTGTGAACCACACTCAGTACCGTGCCGACCAGCACCACGTGATCAGCAATGCCTCCTGCACAACCAACTGCCTGGCGCCGGTTGCCAAGGTGCTGAGCGACAGCTTCGGCATCGAAAGCGGACTGATGACCACCGTGCACGCATACACCAACGACCAGGTCATTCTCGATGGCCCACACAAGGACCTGCGCCGCGCGCGTGCGGCCGGTCTGTCGATCATCCCCACTTCGACCGGCGCAGCCAAGGCGGTGGCGCTGGTCCTCCCCGAGCTGAAGGGCAAGATCCACGGTCTTGCCCTGCGCGTCCCGGTCAGCGACGTCAGTCTTGTCGACCTCACCGTGACCCTGTCAAGGCCGGCGAACGCCGAAGAGGTCAACGCCGAACTCCGGAAGGCCGCCGACGGCCCGCTCAACGGCATCCTCGCGGTGTCCGACGAGCCGCTGGTGTCGACCGACTACGTGCACGATGAGCACTCATCCATCGTCGACGCCCTGTCCACAATGGGCATCGGGGACCGCACCATCAAGGTGCTCTCCTGGTACGACAATGAGTGGGGTTACTCGTGCCGGCTCATCGACCTTGCCGAGTACGTCGCCGCCGGGATGTGAGCAGATGACCGACGAAGCACCAGCCGTCACACCGCGCGCAGTGCCAACGGTCAACGACCTCGAGGTCACCGGCCGGCGAGTGCTGTTGCGCGTCGACTTCAACGTCCCGATGCATGAGGGCAGCATCGTCGACGACCGGCGCATCCGGGCGGCGCTGCCGACCATCCGCTCGCTCCGTGACCGCGGAGCGCGCGTGGTGGTCGTCACCCACCTCGGCCGCCCCAAAGGCACGGTGAAGCCGGAGCTGACCGTCGCGCCCCTGGCACGCCACCTCGGCGAGCTGCTGGGCATCGACGTGCCCGTGGCCACCGACGTCGTCGGTGAGTCGGCGCGGCAGCTCGTCGCGGCCATGCACGACGGCGACGTGGTCATGCTGGAGAACGTCCGCTTCGAGCCCGGCGAGGAGGCCAACGACCCCGCCATGGCGCGACAGCTCGCCGCCCTCGCCGACGTGTACGTCAACGACGCTTTCGGCACCGCTCACCGCGCCCACGCGTCGACCGAGGGTGTCGCCCACCTCCTGCCGTCCGCTGCCGGGCTGTTGATGGCACGCGAGCTGGAGGCTCTCGGCTCCGTGCTGAACGATGCGCGCCCACCCGTCGTCGCCATCCTCGGCGGCGCCAAGGTGTCGTCCAAGCTGGGCGTCCTGACCAACCTCATGGAACGCGTCGACGACCTGTTTATCGGCGGCGCGATGGCGTGCACATTCCTGCGCGCCCAAGGCCTGGAAGCCGGCCGCTCGGCGCTGGCGGACGACCAGGTCGACGTTGCGCGTGGAGTGCTCGAGCACGCACAGCGCGGACGCTGCACTCTGCACCTCCCCGTGGACGTCGTCGTCGCCGAGTCGGCAACCGAGGGTGCCGCAACCGAAGTGGTTCCGTGCACGGCGATCCCCGCCGAGCGTGTTGTGGTCGACATCGGGCCGCTCACCGTGGCCGCCATCGCCGCGGCGGTTGGCAGCGCCGGGACGGTGGTCTGGAACGGCCCGCTCGGCATCTACGAGATCGACGCGTTCGGCGAAGGGACTCGCGCGGTGGCGCGCGAGCTGGGAAAGAGCAGTGCCAAAACGGTCGTCGGTGGCGGCGACCTGGCCGCGGCACTCGACAGGACCGGGCTCTCGGACGGCATCGACTGGGTCAGCACCGGGGGTGGCGCCACGCTGGAATACCTCGAGGGGCGCCAGCTGCCGGGAGTCGTCGCGCTGACCGGCAGCGTGTCGGTGCACTGATGCGCGCACGCCCGTGACCCCGGGCATGAATGCCATCGTCATCCGTTCGCTCACCAAGGACTACGGCCAGCACAACGGCATCTTCGACCTCGACCTCGAGGTCCGTCGAGGTGAGGCGTTCGGACTGATCGGTCCCAACGGAGCGGGCAAGACCACCACGCTGCGCCTGCTGATGGACCTGGTGCGACCAACCGCGGGGACTGCCTCCATGCTGGGCATGGACACGCGGCGCGAGGGCGTTGCGATACGCCGGCTCACCGGCTATGTCCCCGGAGAGCTGCCCGAATATCCGAATCATACCGGCGGACGGATCCTCGACCTGCTCGCACATCTACGTGGCGGCGTCGAGTCGGCGCGAATCAGCGACCTCGCCGAACGCCTCGGCCTGGATCTCCATCGCAAGTACCGGGAGTACTCGCACGGGAACAAGCAGAAGGTCTGGTTGATCCAGGCATTCATGCACGATCCCCAGCTGCTCATCCTCGACGAGCCGACCAACGGGCTCGACCCGTTGATGCAGCAGACGTTCCAGACCCTGGTCCACTTGGCGATGGACCGCGGGGCCACCGTGCTGCTCTCATCGCACCTTCTTCCAGAGGTCCAGGAGATCTGCGACCGGATCGCGGTGGTGCACGAAGGGACCCTGCGCACCGTCGGCACCATGGACGAGCTGCGCATCGGCAACGTTCACCGCGTTGATGCCACCGTCGAGACGGAGGTGGATGGGAAGCGGATCAGCAGCATCCCCGGCACTGCCGACGTGACGGTGACCGACCACCACGTGCGGTGCACGATGACCGGCACCATGGAGCCTCTGCTCGAGGTGTTGCAGGAAGCACGGGTCATCTCGCTGGACTCGATCGAGATGAGCTTGGAAGAGGTCTTCCTGTCGCAGTATGGACAGCCAGCGCAGTCGTAGCCTGGTCCCCTGGGCGTTCCGGTCCCATCGGAGGGAATGCTCGCGATCGGGCTCGGGCTCGGCACGGTCGTCGCGGTCATGGCGCCGGCCTACGTCGCGGCGGCCAAGACATTCAGCGGCGGCCTGGCGCCCATGGCGGCGGCGGCTCAGCCGATCGCGGCGAGCTTCCAGTTCCTCACCGGGCCGGTGGATCGTCTCGACACGGTGGGAGGCTACCTCAGCTACAAGATCTTCCCCGACATCGCGCTCCTGGTCGCCGTGTACGCGGCCATCCAGGCGTCGCAGGTCTCGCGCGGATGGGAGACCAAGGGATTGTTCGACCTGTGGTTCGCCGCCGGGAAGACACGCGGCGGGATCATGCGCGACGCCATTCTCAGCTTCCTCCTGTCCCTGGGCATCATCGTCGGGCTGCTCTTTGCCGGCACCGTCGCGGGAGGTGCGCTGGCCGGTGTGCAGTTGGTGTTGCCGGCGCTCGGGCAGTGCATCGCCGTCGGCATGGTTGGCCTGGTGGCGTTCTCCCTGGGGTTGCTGACCGCTCAGTTCTGCCAGGCGGCGAGGTCGGCATCAGCCATCGTCGCCGCCTTCCTGGTGGGCGCGTTCTTTGTCGCCAACATGTCCGACCACCTCGGTGCCTTCACGTTCCTCCGCTATCTCTCGCCCTTCTACTACTACGTGAACACGCGCACCCTGGTGCCCGGTGTCTCCTTCGACCTGGCGTCGATGGGGATCCTGCTCGGCGCCAGCGTGGTCGCCACCATCGCGGCGTGGCAGCTGTACCTCCACCGCGACACCGGCGGCGTGGTCCTTGCCGCCGCCCATCACACCAGGCTCGTCGACTACACGTTCCATCCCAGCGCGGTGTGGCACCGATACCTGTGGACCGACTGGATTGCCGAACAACCGGTGGCGCTGGCGTCGTGGTTCGTGGGCATCGTGGTGTTCACCTCGATCGAAGCGGCCGTCGTCCCATCGGCGATGAAGCTTGTCGACACCAACGGCGGCGGCCTCGCGTCGTTCCTGCAGAAGAACGGCATCACATTGACCACGGACAAGTACCTCTCCTTCTTCCTGTCCTTCACCGCGGTCCTGGTCGCGGCCTTCACCGTCACGCAAGTGGCCCGATGGGTGAGCGACACAGTCCAGCACCGCACTGACGCTGTGCTTACACAACCGGTGTCGATGTGGCGCTTGCTGGTCGAGCGGCTGGTCGCCCTGCTGGTGATGTCCGCGATGGTGGCGTCGGCGGTGGTCTTCGGCATCTGGCTGGGAGCCACTGTGGCCGACTACTCGGTGCAGGCCGCCGGCTTGGAGCGCAGCTTCGTCGAAATCGTCTTGCTCTGCGCCGCCATCGGTGGCGTCGGGATGCTCGCCGTCGCGGTCCTGCGGAGATCGCTCGCGACGGCAGTCACGGCCGCGCTCCTGGTGGCGAGCTTCTTCCTGACCACGGTGGCGGGGCTGCTTGCCTGGCCGGCGTGGACGACAAGCCCGTCCGTCTTCGATGCGTTCGGCAGCCCGTACCTGGCGATGCCGGGTGCCGGCAGCGTGACCTACCTGGCCGTGCTGGGGCTGGGCGGACTGCTGGCCGCATACGTGGCGATGCGACGCGGGGCGCGGATCGTCGCGTAGAAGACCTGCTCCGGCTCCGACCTCCTCGCACCGCACTGCCGCCTGTCAGCGGCAACCTACCAGTAGTACCAGCGCCCCCCACGCGGACGGAAGGCCAGGCCCACGAGCCAGAAGACCAACGCGATCAGCGCGATCCACCAGAGCACGTGGAGCACGAACCCGAAGCCGAACAGGACCATGGTCAGGAACAGGAACGCGAACAGGGCGCACATGCCACGAGCGTAGCGCCCGGAGGCGTGCCCTCGCCAGAAATCGAACCAGGGCACAAGGTTTCAGGTGGTCGCGCGTGCGGATTCTCAGGCATGTTGCGGATCTTCTTGCGCGGTTCTTCGTATATGGGAGAGCGTGAGTGCAGCCATTTCCCGTTCCGACTGGCCCGAGATGGTTGCGCCAAGAGGGCCCGTGGACATCCCTTGGACGCCAGATGACGAAGGGGATCCGGCGATGGCGTCGGCGCACGAGGCCTTGTTCTGGCGAAACATCTACCGGGAGGTTGTCAGGATGGAGGTGGCGATGCTCGAGCGCGTCGAGAGCCTGACCGCCGGTCAACCGCCGCAGGCTCGGCGGGGAGTCGAGCTGGTCAACGTCGTCCTGCTCGTGGCGCAGCTGGCCCGATTGCGCTTGAGGCTGCAGCTCTGGGAGCTGCGTCTGCAGAACTGCCCAGACTTCGCCTGATCTTGCGGGAGTCAGCGGTCGCTGTGGTCGAGGCCTTTGGCCAGGATGAGGCCGTACAGGACATGATCTGCGGCGATAGCCGCGCGCTCGACCGGCCTGGTCGCCTTGGCCTGGCTCAGCCCCAGAGCCGGGGCCAGTCCCACCTCGAAGCCAAGCCATATCAACAGCCCGTAGGCGGGGCCGGCCCACCGATGACGGCGCAGCCAACCTGGCAGTACCCCGAAGACGGAGCCACTCAGCGCTCCGAATCCCCAGTGTGAAAGCTCGATCGCCGCGCCCCGCGCCCCGCGGGGGACCTGCTTGAGCAGCCCGCCGGCACCCTGCTTGGCCATCGCCTCGGGTGGCGTCTCGCCGACCAGCCCGAGCTCGGTGGTCAGGGTGCGCATCCCACTCATCGCCATGGCGGCCACCGCGCCCCAGGTGCCCGCCTGGAGAATCACGCTGGGTTTTCCGGGTGCCGAGTGCCGGAGCATCGCTGACCTCCGCTGACCAAGTGAATGGGAGCCGCAGCCTGTGCTGCGGCCGCAGCGAACGATACGCATGGAGGACCGCCGCCTGTGGGCCCGGGCTGCCGGCCGCGCCGGTCGGTCAGCGGTTCTGCTTGATATACGCGTCAGGGTCCTTGTCTTTGGCCGGGACTCCGTCGCGATGGGTCGCCTCGAAGGTGGCGAAGGCAACGGCGATGTCGTGGCGCAGCTTCCAATCAGCGTGGCGGCGAAAGTCAACGAGATCCTCGCGTTCCTCTTCCGCCATGTGGTCGCTGTTGGCCTTGTTGGTGTTCTGCACGGCCTGCCACCAACCGTCGCTGCCCACCTCCTGCGCGCGGGAAGATTCGGCAGCGTCGCGGATGTCGTTGTGATCCTTGATGACATCCGTGACCTCGCCGCCGACGTCCTCGCCGCCTGCACCGGCGCCGATCTTGAGCAGATGGGGGTAGAACAACTGCTCCTCTGCCTCAGCATGCACCTCGAGCAGGATTCGCAGTCTGGTCCAGACCGCGCCCAGTGCTTCGGTATCCGAGCGCTCGATGTCGTCGAGGTAGGCGAACAGGCGCCGCTGCTCGTGATGGTCGTTCAGGATGAGATCGGTGATATCCATTGCCACCTCCCATCGTCAGGGTAACGCAGTGACCATCCCGCCGATGCATCCTCGAAGCGACGCCGCCCGAGCGTCTGCTTGACCCGGGACTTGGCAGCCGGTCCTGGCCATGATGCCGCCCAGTGGCCGAGGTCGGTGAGGGTCCACTCAGAGGGTCCGGCCGCGCCCCGCCACGCCAATTCGCTATTCGAGACGGCGACCTCAGGGGACGTCCGGCGTGAAATCCACGGGCAGCGGGGCGAGCGCCTCCGCCACCGACGTCGACCAGGGGAAGGTGCCTCTGGCCACCGACCACAGGAGGATCCAGATGGCAGGGGTCACACGGCGCGGCTTCATCTACTCGTCAGGCGCCGCCGCCGCGGGGCTGGCCACGGCCGGCGTTGCCGGCGGAGCGTTGTCGGGCATCCTCGGCTCTGCGGCTCCCAGTCTGGCCAGCGCCAACGCGGAGCAGCGAATGGTGGCGTATGTCCGCGACGGCTCGAAGGGCGAGGTCACCGTGATGGTCGGCGACCGCGCGGTCACCTTCCACGATGCGCAGCTCGTCCGTCGCATGCAGAAGGCAATCGCGTGATCGACACACCGATCACACCCAGCACCTCAGGAGGAGGGTAACCACAATGTCGTCCCACAGGGAAGCACCGGCGATCTCCGAGGATCCGGTTGCTGACAACACCGACGTCTACGCATTCGTCAGTCCCGACAAGCCCAGTACGGTCACACT
>JALYTM010000073.1 GCA_030854305.1 Candidatus Dormiibacterota bacterium | reverse complement strand
CCTCCCAACGGGGCCACTCGCCTGGTCCACAGAGCCTGCAGCCAACAAACCCGCTGCACACCAGCCTGGGCCACCATCTTCAGCCCTCGACTGCTCGCTCCCAGTTGAAGATCAACACCCTGCTAGACGCGCCCCGGGGGGACGGTCGCCGGTCCGCCGGTATACTCGGGTTGCGTTCGAAGGCCCCCCGAGGAGTTCCGTGAGCACCACGCCCGTCTCCGCGTCGCTTGATCCAGATCGTCTCGCGCCTGACGCGGGCAACCCGGCGGTGGCCGCAGTGATGCGCGACGAGGTCGTCTTCTGTCTTCCCAGCACGCCCATCGAGGCGGTCGCCAAGCTGATGGCCGACAACGACCTGGCCGAGATCCCGGTGCTGCTCGACCGCCGGCCGGTGGGCTACGTGCACCAAAACGACATCCTCGACCGCCTCGTCGCCGGAGCGATCGTCCTCTCCGGTAGCGACATGGCCATGCGCCCGCCCACCAGCAGCCTGCAGGCCGCCGACCTGCTGCGCACCCCCCCGCTGCTCGCCGATGAGCGGCAGCAGGTGCGCGAGGTGGCTGCGGTCATGGCCCAGCAGGGACGGCGGGTGGCGCTGATCATGCACGAGGACGAGACGCCCGTCGGCATGCTCACAGCGCGCGAGCTTGCCGACCACCTGATCGCCCACCCCGAGGTGCCCGGTGCCTGACCTCAACCGCATCGCCACCACCCTCGGTGCCGAGTGCGACCTTGACGACGTGCTGGCCGACGTGCTCCCCGCGCTGCGGGCACAGCACCCGGTGCCGCTGGTGGTCACCCGTGATGACGCGGTCGTCGGCACACTCGACCTCGACGTGGTCGTCTCCTCGTTCGGCCGCGACATCACCACGGTGCGGGTGGCCGACGTGATGAGCGCGGCGCCGGAGCTCGACATGGGTGAGGCCGCCGAGGCAGGCGTGGCCGCGATGCGGCGGGCCGGCTCGGCGGCGGTGATCATCACCGAGAACGTCGGCGGCCTCTTCTCCCGCACCCGTGACGACCGCGCCGTCGGGCTGGTCTGCGACGACCAGGTTCTGGCCCTGATCGGCAAGAACATCGTGGACAAGGCACCGATGAAGATCCTCGCCGGCCATCGTGACCTTGGTTTCAACGTGCCCATCTCGCCGTGCCAGCGCAACTGCCCGATCAAGCAGGACATCGCCACCTACGTCGACTACGTCAGCCAGGGCCGCTACGTCGACTCATGGGCGGTGATCCACGAGACCAACCCCTTCCCCAGCATGCTGGGGCGGCTCTGCAACCACCCCTGTGAAACCGACTGCAAGCGCGGCTGGGACCCGGGCGAGGAACCGGTCACGATTCGATCGCTGAAGCGGTTCAGCACCGACTTCGCCTTCCAGCAGAACCTCTGGATCGACTACACGATCGGTCCCCCCAAGGGACGCCGAGTCGCGGTGGTGGGCGCCGGTCCGGCCGGCCTCACCTGTGCGCTCGACCTGCGCGTGCAGGGCTATCAGGTGGTGCTGTTCGAGCGCGAGGCGAAGGTGGGCGGCCTGCTCAGCACCTCGATCCCGCCGTTCCGCTTCGACCACCGTCAGCTGCAGTGGGAGCTCGACATGATCCTGGCCACCGGGATCGAGGTGCGGGTCAACAGCAACGTCGGCGAGGGCGAAGGCGACGTGCACGTCGACGACCTCCTCCGCGAGTTCGACGCGGTGTTCGTGTCGATCGGCATGATGAAGGGACGGATCCTGCCCATCCCCGGGAAGGACCTTCCACAGGTCACCGACGCCATGACCTTCCTGCGGCAGATCTCATACGACCGGATCCCCGAGCACTTCCCGGTCGGCGGCCGTGTGGTGGTGGTGGGCGGAGGCGCCATCGCCACCGATGCCTGCCAGAGCTCGATCAAGCTCGGCGCCAAAGAGGTGTGGATGGTGGCGATCGAGCCGGAGGACCGCCTGCCCGCCTTCGGCAATGAGCTCCACGAGGCCAAGGAGATCGGCCTCCACATCAAGTGCGGCGTGATCGTCAAGGAGATCCACGCCGACGACCGGGGCAACGTGGCGTCTGTGGGCTTCGCGCCGCTGCAGCCGATGGAGTTCGACCGCCTGAGCGGCAAGCTGGTCTTCGCCTCGGTCAAGGAGGTGGACGGCGCCGAGCACTGGACCGTGCCGGCCGATTTGGTCATCTTCGCCTCCGGCCAGATGATGGAGCCCCCGGGCGCATCGGTCCCGCTCACCCAGCGCGGGCTGATCGCCGCCGACCGAGGCGGTCACACCGGTGTGGATCGGCTGTTCTGCGGCGGCGACTGTGTGCAGGGCCCCTCGTTCATCGTCGACGCGGTGGGCTGGGGTCATCGTGTGGCGCGCTCGGTCCGCGAGTTCCTCGGCGAGGAGATGGACGCGGGCGCGAGGCTCTACCAGACCGTCATCGAGCGCACCGACGACCACCGTCAGTCCGAGTCGTTCGCCCGAACCGAGCCGGCCATCCTCGAGGCTGCCAAGCGCTATGACATGAGCGAGTGCGAGCTGCCGTGGAGCGATCGCGAGGCCATCGTGCAGTCGATCCGCTGCTTCCAGTGCGACTCGGTGCACCACTACGACACCGCCGTGTGCGTCCTCTGCGGCGCGTGCGACGACGTCTGTCCCGAGAAGGCGATCGACGTGGTGGTATTCGGCGAAGACCGCGAACGCTCGTCCGGCGGCCAGACGCTGGTCTGCGCCACCACCGTCGGCGACCCCATGCACGAGGGTGTGGCGGGCGAGATCTACATCAACTACGACCGCTGTACCAACTGCCGCATCTGCGAGGACCACTGCCCGGTGAACTGCATCACCTTCGAGCGGGTGCGCTTCGTCGACGACACCATGCGCATCGGGGAGAAGCCCCGCGTGTCGGTCGAGCTGCCACTGGTCGCGGTGCACTGACCGACGACACAGCGCTCATGCGCCGGGCGCTGCGCCTGGCGCGCGGAGCAGCGCGACGAGGCGAGGTACCGGTGGCGGCTCTGGCGGTCCGCGACGGCGAGGTGATCGCCGCGGCGTCGAACCGCATCGAGCGCGCCGGTGATGCCACGGCCCACGCCGAGATGCTGGTGCTGCGCAGGGCTGCCGCCGTGGTCGGCAGTTGGCGACTCCATGGTGTTCACGTGGTTGTGACGCTCGAGCCCTGTCCGATGTGCGCGGGGGCGATGATCCAGTCTCGCGTTGAGGCCTGCGTCTACGCGGCCCGCGACCCCAAGAAGGGCGCCGACGGCAGCGTGTACGACGTGCTGCGCAACCCGTCCAACAACCACCGCGTGGCGGTGACCGATGGACTGCTCGCGGACGAGTGTGGCCGCGTTCTCAGCGACTTCTTCCGCGGCCGGCGCTTGTCCGCCCGCCGGGGCACTCTGGAGTGAGGGTTCGCCACCGAGTGGGGCGGCGCTGCCGCCCCACTCTTCCCCCTTCACCCCTCCCGGGCGAAGCGACGAGATGGCGAGCGGCGCGTCCCCTCAGCGTCGCGGCAGCGGGCTCGATGCCCCGCTCAACCACGCGATGAACGCCGTCCGACGCCTTCCAGCATGCCACGTCCGCACCGGATTTGCCAGCGCCACCCAGCACATTCGACCCCGCCGGGAGGTGCTTGTGAACCTCTGTGAAGGTTTGCCAACCCGATCGAGGGTCAATGTCGAATCGTGATCGTGCAGATCGCACGACCCCCGGTGTGCCGGACCCCAAACACCGCCGGTGGTAGGCTGCCCGCCATGCCTGAGGACAAGACGGTTCACCTCACCCCGGAGGGTCTGAGCAAGCTCCAGGAGGAGCTGCGCACGCTCGTCGAGGTGCGCCGCCCGGTGATCGTCGAGCGGGTGGCCACGGCCCGTGCCGAGGGAGACCTCAGCGAGAACTTCGCATACCATGACGCCCGCCAGGAGCTGGGACTGCTCGACGGTCGGGTCCAGACCCTGCGCGGCATGCTTCGCCACGCGGAGGTGGTCGAGGCAACCCATGGCGATGTTGTCGGCCTGGGGTCGACCGTAACGGTGCGCGACGAGTTCGGCGAAATGACCTACGCGATCGTGGGACCGGCGGAGGCGGACGTCGCCGGGGGACGGATCTCGATGGTCTCGCCGCTCGGAGCCTCGCTGATGGGTAGAACCGTTGGAGACGAGGTGAGTTTCAGCTCGCCCGGCGGCGAGCGTTCGGCCACCGTCATCGCGGTGCACTGACACACGACGACGACCCGCGGAAGGACGCGATCGACATAATCGACCGCTCATGTCCGACCCCCCACCCCGTTCGACACCCGACAAGGAGGCCGCGCCCACCGGACCGGTCGTCGGCGTGCTCAACGAGGCTCGCGCCGGGGAGCGCCGCGTGGCGGCCAGCCCGGCCAGCACACGGGCACTGGTCGCGGGTGGACATGCCGTGGTGGTCGAGGCCGGCGCGGGGGCCGAGGCAGGGTGGACGGAGGCCGACTACAGCGGGGCCGGCGCGACCGTGGCCGCCACTGCCGATGAGGTCCTTGACACCGCGGCTGTGCTGCTCTGCGTGCGCGGGAGCGGACCCGGGGCGACGACCTGGACGCGCGTGGACGCACGGCACACCCTGGCGGGACTGTTCGACCCCCTGGGCGAGCCGGCAAACATCAGGGCGCTGGCGGAACGCGGCACCACCGTCTTTGCCATCGACCTGCTCCCGCGCATCACCCGCGCCCAGCCGATGGACGTGCTCACCTCGCAGGCCACGGTGTCCGGCTACAAGGCGGTGGTGCTGGCGGCGTCGCTGGCACCGCGACTGTTCCCGATGCTCACCACCGCCGCCGGCACCATCCCACCGGCGAAGGTCCTGGTGTTGGGCGCCGGCGTCGCCGGGTTGCAGGCGATCGCCACCGCCCGGCGACTCGGCGCCAATGTCAGCGCCTACGACGTGCGCGCCGCGGTCCGCGAGCAGATCGAGAGCCTCGGCGCCCGCTTCATCGACCTCGCCGACGTCGCCGGTGGAGGAGAGGACGCTTCGGGGTACGCCACCGGGGCGGACGAGGCCGAGCTGGCCCGGCAGCGAGCGGCGCTCGCCGCCGAGATCGCGGGCAGCGACGTCGTGGTCACCACCGCCTTGGTCCCGGGGCAGCGCTCGCCGATCCTGGTCACCCGCGAGGCCCTCGAGGCGATGAAGACCGGGTCGGTGATCGTGGACATCGCCGCCGAGCGCGGCGGCAACTGCGAGGGAACGGTCGCCGGGCAGACCGTGACCATCGGTGGCGTGACGCTGGTCGGCGCCGAGAACCTGCCGGCAACAGTGCCCCAGGATGCCAGCGCAATGCTGGGCCGGAACCTCGCCAACTTCGTCCTCCACATCAGCAAGGGCGGTTCGATCAACCTCGACAGCGACGACCCCATCATCACCGGGACCCTGGTCGCCCGCGGCGGCAAGGTGGTCAATGAACGGGTGGCGGCACTGTGAACATCGAGACCGGCCTGTATGTGTTCCTGCTCGCGTCCTTCCTGGGGTTCGAGCTGATCCGTCGCGTGCCCCAGCTGTTGCATACGCCGCTGATGTCGCTGACCAACGCCATCTCCGGCATCGCGCTGGTGGGGTCGATCGTCATCGTCGGCAGCTCGGAGTCGACCACCACCACCATCCTCGGCACCGTCGCCATCGCGCTGTCCGCGTCCAACGTGATCGGGGGCTTCCTGCTCACCGACCGCATGCTGCGCATGTTCAGGAAGCGCACGTGAACCGCGAGCTGATCGTCCAGTACATGTAACTCGCCGCCGGCCTGGCGTTCATTTTCGCGATCAAGTGGATGACCGCGCCCACCACCGCGCGCCGCGGCGTGCTCGCCGGCGAGGTGGGGATGGTGCTCGCGGTGGTCGGTACCTTGGTGCGTCCCGAGGTGACCCAGTTCACCTGGATCGTGGTCGGCCTGATGGCGGGCGCCGCCATCGGCGTTCCCCTGGCCGCGTATGTGCCGATGACGGCGATGCCACAGCGGACGGCCCTGTCGCACGCGTTCGGCGCCGCCGCCGCGACGCTCGTCGGCGTGGCCGAGTACATCGTCCGGCAACCGGGACTGGATCGATTCACCACCGTGGTCCTCGGGGTCGAGGTGTTGCTCGGCGGACTCACGGTGACCGGCAGCCTGATGGCGTTCGCCAAGCTGCAGGAGCTGATCCGGGGGCGGCCGGTCACATACCGCGGTCAGAACGTCGTCAACCTGTCCATCCTGAGCATCGCGGTTGCCGGCATCGTGTGGCTGGCCATCGACCCCGGCGCCGTGCTGGTGTTCGGGGTGGTGGTGGCGGCGGCCGTGGTGTTCGGCGTGCTGCTGATCGTGCCCATCGGTGGCGCGGACATGCCCACCGTCATCGCCCTGCTCAACTCGTACGCGGGACTGTCGGCGGTGGCGATGGGTTTCGCGCTCGACAACAAGGTCCTGGAGATCGCGGGCGCGCTCGACGGGTCGTCGGGTTTCATTCTGTCGGTGGTCATGTGCCGGGCGATGAACCGCAACTTCCGCAACATCCTCTTCGGGGCGTTCGGCCAGGTGACCCACGCTGTGCACGGAACGGAGGCGGACGACCGTCCGGTGCGCAGTGGCAACTCCGTGGACGGCGCCGCGGTGCTCGACGGGGCGCGGCTGGTGGTGGTCGTCCCCGGGTACGGCATGGCCGTGGCGCAGGCGCAGCACAAGGTGCGCGAGCTGTCCGACGCGCTCGAGCGCAGCGGCACCCAGGTGCGCTTCGCGATCCATCCGGTGGCAGGGCGGATGCCGGGGCACATGAACGTGCTGCTCGCCGAGGCGGACGTGCCCTACGACCACATGGTCGAGCTGGAGGAGGCCAATGAGCTGCTGGCCCGTGCCGACGTCGCGATCGTGATCGGCGCCAACGACGTGACCAACCCGGCGGCCAAGTCGGAGCCCGGCAGCCCCGTGTACGGCATGCCGATCCTCGACGTCGACAAGGCCGGCAGCGTCCTGGTGATCAAGCGGAGCATGGCGCCGGGCTTCGCCGGGATCGGCAATGAGCTGTACTACCTGGCCAACACCACCATGCTGTTCGGCGACGCCAAGCAGGTGGTGGGCGCCCTGATC
>JALYTM010000072.1 GCA_030854305.1 Candidatus Dormiibacterota bacterium | reverse complement strand
CCCGTGGCCTGGCGCGATGCCCGCTCGACACTGATGGCGACGTCGCCGACCCGGCCGCGGTCATCGGCGGGGAACGCCAGCACGTCGGTGGGCGCGTCGTTGCCGAGAAAACGGAGGTTGAGCGCGTGAAGCTCCGCGTCGTCGGTGAGCCGCACGACCAGCGTGTCCCGGGTACGCACCGCCAGCTCATCGCCGCAGCGTCGCAGGAGGGGACCGAGGCCGGCGCGGCGGATCCCCTCCCGGTGCGACGCGAGCGCGGCGCTGCCGGCACGCTGAATGGTCACTCTCACGTGGGGTTCGCCGACACGCGGTCCGAGTGCGACAACTGACGACAACGCGGGTGCGCCGCGACGGCGACGGGCTCAGCCGGCTTTGGCGCGGCGCTTCTTGGCGGCAACCAGCTTGCGCTTGCGGCGAACCGAAGGCTTCTCGTAGTGCTCGCGCCGACGAACCTCGGAGAGGATGCCGTTCTGCTTGATCTTCTTGTTGAAGCGACGCAGAGCGCTCTCAAAAGTCTCGCCCTCGCGAACTTTCACTTCCGACACGGTCGGGAATCACCTCCTTCGGGCCGCCCGGTGGGCAGCAGAAATCACCCGGATACCTGTCAGCGGGTGGCACTGATTGTACTCAGCGATCGACATCGGCGGTTCCGATTGTGCGGTGGGTCACTGAGCAGCCGATGGCGACGACCGTGCTCCCGCCACCGGCTGACGACCTTGCGCGCTCCCAATCGACCCGCCGCCCCCGGCCACGCTGGAGGGGTGGTTGGACAGGGTGATCACCGCACAGGCGGCCGCCGCCAGCTGCGCGCCCAACCCGATCGCGAATGCCACCGCGATGCTGCGGTCAACAATGGGCCCGGTGATCGCCGAGCCGATCGGCATGCCCACGAAGTTGAGGCTCATGGAGACCGCGAACGCCCGACCCATCCAGGCCGGCGCCGTGGCCCGCTGGCGCAGGGAGAACAGTCCGATGTCGAACGGGCCGCTGCCGATGCCCCACGCCGCCATGGCGACCGCCACCAGCGCGACGCCGCCTCCCGCCGTGCCGGCAACCAGCAAGCACGCCAGCGCAATCGCCGAGCCCGCGCAGCCGACGACGACGAACCACCTCTCCCGGTGTTCGGAGTTGAGGCGGCCGGTGACCACGGTGGCGACCAGCCCGGCGCCCCCCATGACCGCCCACATCGCACCCACGGTGGCGGCGCTGGTGTGGAAGTGCGCAAGGAGAAGGACCGGCATGGCGACGTCGATCACACCGTAGCCCACGTTGGACAGCGAGGTGGTCAGCGCCAGGCCGCGCAGCGCGCGATTGTGGACCGTGTAGGCCAGCCCCGCGAGCGCGTCGCGCAGCAGGGGGCCGGTCGGCGCGCGCTCGACGTAGGGGTCGGCCATGCCCACCAGCGCGGCCAACCCGGCGACGTAGAACGCGGCTGCGACCAACAGGGCCACGCGCGGCCCTGCCACGGTGACCAGGACGCCGCCCAGGGCGGGGCCGGCGATCGAGGCCACCACGTAGGCGGCGCTGTCGACCGCGTTGGCCCGCTCCCACAGCCGGCGGGGCACGATCACCGGGAAGATGGAGCGGGTCCCCGAGTTGCTCAGTGGGTTGGTCAGCGCACCGACACCGACGATGCAGAGCAGTGCCACGGCGGGAAGGTGGCCGGTGGCATCGAGTACGGTGATGGCCACCAGCGACAGCGCGGCGAGCGCGTAGTCGGAGGTGATCAGGAACATGCGCCGGTGGCGGTCGAGGAGCGCGCCGGCGATGGGGCTGACGGCGATCCCGGGAACGATGCTGAGAAACACCACCAACCCGGCGAGCGGCGCGGAGTGGAACCGCTGCAGCGTGAACAGCACCAGGATGACGGCGAGCATCGCCGAGCCGGTGCGCGCCACCACCGTTGCCGCGGACAGCCGCTTGAAGCCGGGGGTGGCAAAGAGAGCGCCGTACGTGGGCGACGCGCCGCTGGGTTTCACGGGACCACGCTCGCACATCGACGCGACGGGCGGCGTCCGTGGCGGGTCAGCCGGTCGGCTCGCCGCGCCGTCCGCTGCTGCGGACAAACCGTGCGGCGCCTGCGGCCGTCTCACCGCCCGCGATCACGGCCCGTCCGCGCCGCGTCTCATTGCGCATCGCCTCGTCCGTCGACAGCGACCACTGTTCGTGGACCGAGAGGCGGTCACTGCGAAGGCAGGCCTGAGGAAGCGCGGCGAGGTCGTGGGCGAGGGCGAGCGCGGAGGCGAGCGCCTCGCCGTCGGGGACCACGCGGTCGACCAGGCCGAAACGGAGCGCTTCTGTGGCGCCCACCGGCCAGCCGGTCAGGACCATGTCCATGGCCCGCCCGTGGCCGACCAGCCGTGCCAGTCGCACGGTGCCGCCGTCGACCAGGGGCACCCCGAAACGGCGGCAGAACACACCGAAAACCGCGCCCTCGGCGGCCACTCGCATGTCGCACCACAGCGCAACCTCCAGCCCGCCCGCCACCGCGTGGCCCTCGACGGCGGCGATCACCGGCTTGCCGACGAGGATGCGGGAGATCCCCAGCGGTGCGTCCCCGTCCTCCTCCACCCGCAGCGTGTCCAGCGAGCGCAGGTCGGCGCCTGCCGAGAAGCAGCCGCTCGCGCCGGTGAGCACCGCCACCGACGCGGTGTCGTCGGCTTCGAAGGCTCGGACGGCGTTGGCCAGTGCGGCAGCAGTGGGACCGTCGATGGCGTTGCGTACATCGGGACGGTCGATGGTGATCACCGCCACGTCGGCGCCGTCGCGCCCGGTGCGCACTGAGGTCATGGCCTGATCTTCGCGCCTGGCGCCGGCCTCCGAGCCTTCTCCCGCGGGCCACACGACCGACGATGTACGCTTGCCGGTCAGCAACGTACATGCGTTCGATGCAACAGTCACCCGAGGACACGTGGCCACCGCCCTTCCGCTCGACGACGACCAGCGCACCGCGGTCGCGCACCGTGCCGGTCCGTGCCTGGTGCTGGCCGGTCCCGGCAGCGGCAAGACGAGGGTGATCGTGGAGCGGTACCTGGCGCTGGAGGCGGAGGGTGTCGACAGCGCGCGGCAGCTGGTGCTCACGTACACGCGTCGCGCGGCCGACGAGATGCGCACCCGCGCCGAGGTGGCGCGTGGCCCCTTCACCGGCGAGTCACCGCTGAGCAACTACCACTCCTTCGCCGGCCGGGTGGTGCGCGAGTGGGGGTGGCTGGCGGGAATCTCCCCCGCGTTCCGGATCGCCGACGACGCGGAGCGGTGGCTGCACCTCGAGGCGGTGCTCGCCGACCTCACGCCGCGGACCCTGTGGAACCCGTTGCGTCCGCACGACCTCGTCGACCCCATCCTCGACCTCATCGGCAAGGCCAAACAGGAGCTGGTCACGCCCTCCCGGTACGCCGCGTGGGCGGCGGAGCGCCTGGCAGCGTGCGACGACCCTGCCGAGCGAGCACTGCTGGAACGGCACGCCGAGGTCGCCGCCGTCTATGCGGCGCTGGACGAGCGCTACCTGCGCAGCGCCGTCCTCGACCACGACGACACCATCCTGCGCGCAGAACAACTCCTGCGCGAGCACGACGCAGCCCGTCACGCGGTCTGCGACACCATCGAGTACGTCATGGTCGACGAGTACCAGGACACCAACTACGCGCAGGCGCGGTTGGTGGAGACGCTGGTCGACGCGCACCACAACATCCTGGTGGTCGCCGACGACGACCAGGCGATCTACAAGTTCCGTGGTGCCAGCCTCGCCAACCTCGAGCGCTTCGCCCGCACCTACCCCGACTGCACGCGCGTCATCCTGTCGCACAACTACAGGAGCAGCAGCGCGATCGTGGCCGCCGCTGAGCGCGTGATCGGCGTCGCCGACCCCACCTCGCGCATCGCCAAACACCTCATCGCCGAGCGGGGTGCGGGCGCCGACATCGAGCTGTGGCAGGCCGACGACGAGCGCTCCGAGGCGATGGGCATCGCGTCGGAGTGCCGACTGCTCCTGGACGGCGGCGCGCGCGCCGCCGACATCGCGTGGTTGTTCCGGCGCCACGCCGACATGCGCGCCGCCATCACCGCACTCCGCGAGACCGGGGTGCCGTACCAGGTGCAGGGGGGTCGCGGGTTCTTCACCGCGCCGGAAATCAAGGACCTGCTGGCCATGCTCGCGGCCGTCGAGGACCCGCTCGAGTCGCAGGCGATGCTGCGGTGCCTGCAGATGCCGTCGTGGAAGGTCAGCAACCGAGGGCGGCTGGCACTGGTCCGGCTCTGTCACGAGCACGACGCGCCTCTGCTGGAGCTGGTCCGGGATGGCCGGGCGACCGGCCTCGACCAGCACGACACCGCCGGGGTGGAGCGCTGCGTCGCCGACGTCGAGGAGCTGCACGGGCAGAGCGCACGGGAAGACCTGCGCGAGCTGTTTCACGAGACCCTGCAGCGAAGCGACTTCCTCGGCCTCCTCGACCAGCAGGGCGACCTGGCGCGCATGCAGGTCGGTGCCAACCTCAACAAGTTCGGCGAGCTGCTCGAGTCGTTTGCCGACTGGAGCGACGACCGCCGCCTCAGCACGGCGCGGCGCTACCTCGAAGTGCTGCGCAACAGCCGCCACGCCGACGAGCTGGCGTCCATCGACGAGGTGGACGACGGCGTCGTGCTGCTGACCGCGCACTCCGCCAAGGGACTGGAGTGGCCGGTGGTGGTGATGAGCGGCACCGTCGAGTCGCGCTGGCCGGGGCGCGGCGTGGTGTCGGCGTCTGCGCTGACGCTGCCCGGGGAGCTGGTCCCGGAAGCTCCGCCTGCGGGAGAGGCGGTCATCGACGAGGAGCGCCGCCTCTTCTACGTGGCGCTGACCCGCGCCCGGGACCGGCTGGTCCTGTCACGGGCGCGGCGCTACCCGCGCTCGTTCAAGGACGAGGCACCGTCGCCGTTCATCGACGCCCTCGCCGGGGGTGCCGAGGTGCAACGGCGCGACGTGCCTCGGTCGGCCAGCCCGCACCCCCGCCCGCCGCGCGTCACCGGTCGTCCGTCCGGCGAGCGGTTGTCGGTGGGCGTGTCGGACATCCGCATCTTCAAGCAGTGCGCGCGTCGGTTCGAGTACCGCAAGCGCTATCGCATGCCGGTCCGTGAGAGCCTGCAGAGCTGGTTCGGCACCATGGTGCACACCGTCCTCCAGAACGCGGCGATGCGGCGTGCCGCCGGTGAGACCGTCGACGGAGACGTGATCGCGTCGACCTGGCGGGAGGCGTGGGTGGCGTCTCGCGGTGCCAAGGGAAGCAATCCTGAGCTACGCAGCCTGGGCGAGCGGCAGCTCCGAGCCTACGTGGCGACCACGGCGTGGACGGGGGCCGCGATCACCGCCATCGAGGAGAAGTTCGCTCTGCCACTCGACCACGCCGACGTGTCGGGACGGTGGGACCGCCTCGACCGGGACGGCACCGGGGTGACCGTCGTCGACTACAAGACCGGGCCGCCCCGCGACGCCGAGAACGCGCGGCGTGACCTCCAGGTCCGTGCCTACGCGGTTGCGGCCTCCCGACGCGAGCACACCGATGCCGTCGCTGTGGAGCTTCACCACCTGCAGACCGCCGAGGTGACCCGGGTGGAGTTCACCCGGGATCAACTCGACACCTCCTACCGCTACCTCTCGGTCACCGCGCGCGAGCTGGCGAACGCCTGGCGCGACGGCAACTTCCCGCCGAGCCCGTCTGCTTGGGCATGCCCACGCTGCGAGTACCGCACCGTGTGCGACGAGGGTCGGGCGCTGGAGGACCCTTGAGCCGCGACGGTCAGGCGACGGCGGTCCAGCGGCGCCAGTCCGGCGCGCCGGAGATCGGGCCCTCAGGCTCGACATCCTCGGGTAGCTCGGTGCGCCACGGCAGCATCAGGTCGAACACGATCTCCTGGATCGTCCAGAGGATGTCCATGATCTCGGTGATCTTGACTTGGCGGCGCGCGACGGCCTCCTCGACCTCGGCAAGCGCGGGACCGTTGCCCGTCTTCGACACCGCGCTGCGGGCGAAGGTGAAAACGTCCTCGGCACGCGACTTGAGGTCGGCCGGCGTCTCCTTGATGCTCTGGAGGTGGATCTCCTCGCACGCACTGATCACCTCGTCGACTCGCTCGACGAGGCGGCGCAGGCGGGTCCGCTCGACCATCTCGCGCTGGTGGCGCTTGCGCGCGTCGTGCACCTCTTGGGTGGCGTTTTCAATCAGCAATTTCGTCTCCTAGGGGGGTTGGCGCCATCAATGCTGTGACATTGGGGTCACCACGAAACCCATCCTATCGGTGCGCCCCATTGACATCAACAGCAGATTTCGGATCGAATTGATGCATGGATCGCATCAATGCCGACTCCCTGCGCACCTTCATCGAGGTCGCGCGGGTCGAACACCTGGGCCGGGCGGCGGAGACCCTCCAGGCCGACCCGTCGACGGTCAGCCGCAAGATCGCGCGCCTCGAGCAGGAGGTGGGTGTCGCCCTGTTCGAACGAATCGGGCGCTCCATTCGCCTGACCCAAGCCGGCAAGCGCTTCCTCGCCCGCGCTGAACGGCTGCTCAGCGACCTGCGCGACGCCGTGGCGGACGCCGAGGGCGCACTCTCCGCGGAGTCGGGCGAGGTGCGGGTGGGATTCCTCCACACGGTGGGCGCCCGCTGGCTCCCGGAGCGCCTGGCTCACTTCCTCGACGCACATCCCGGGGTGCGCTTCACCCTCGAGGAGGGCACCACCGCCGAGGTGGCCAGCGGGGTGCTGGCCGGGGACTTCGACCTCGGCATCCTCGGGCCGCCGCCGGTCAACACCCCGGACCTGGAGATGGTGCCTCTGTTCCGAGAGCGGGTGGCCGTGGTGGTTCCCGCCGGCCACCGGCTCGCCGGGCGCACCTCGGTGACCCTGACCGACCTCGCCGAGGAGTCGCTGATCCTGCCGCGATCGCGCAGCGGGCTTCGCAAGGTCATCGACGACGCCTTCGCCGGGCAGGGCCTTACCGTCAAGGTGGCCTACGAGGGGGACGACTTCAGCATCGTGCAGGGCCTGGTGGAGGCAGGGCTCGGGATCACGCTGCTGCCGATGCCGCTGCCGGCGCCCTCGGCTCGGGTGGCGATCATCCCCCTGCGCG
>JALYTM010000071.1 GCA_030854305.1 Candidatus Dormiibacterota bacterium | reverse complement strand
ATGCTGGCCGCCTACGACAACTTCGGCCGGGCGGCCGAGACCGGAGCGCTGAAGGTGGTCATCAGCGCCGCCGCCGCGCAGACGCTTCGCGAAGCGCCCGTGCTGGTGGGTGCCGCCGTCTGACCGATCACCGGTAACAACGGCACTGCGTCGGGTGCCCGCCGCATCCCGGGGCGCCCTCCGGCGCTCACGGGGTGCGGCACGTTGCGCGCTCCACGACCCCCGGGGCGTTCGCTACTCTCTGCGCCGTGACCGACAACGCCGTGCTGATGGGGGCTGACGTCGCCGGCGCCCCCGCGACGGCCCCGCAGCGTCCCGCCATCCAGGTGGTCCCCCGCGCCGCGCTGCCGCTGATCGGGGTGATCATCGCCGGGCTCCTCGCCACAATCGCCGGGAACTGGCTGTGGGCCCTGGTTTTCTTCCACGTCGTCGGCGGCGGCCTGTGGACAGGGATCGACCTCTTCGTCGGCTTTGTGGTGGGCCCCATCCTCGGCCGCCTCTCGATGCCCGCTCGCGCGGAGTTCTCGTCGAAGTTCCTGCCGATGATGGTCGTGATCATGCCGGCGCTGGTGTTGATGACGCTCGCCTCCGGCTTCCAGCTCGCGCTCGGGCTCGGCAACCTCGATCCTGGCAGCCTCAACCGCGGCTGGCTGGTGGCGTCCTTCATCGTCGTCGGGGTTATGGCCACCGTCGCACTCGGCGTACTCGAGCCGGCCAACATCGCCGTGCTGTTCGAGATGAACAAGCCGCGGCCCGACGGCCAGGTGATCAGCCGGCTGATGCGCCGCTTCGTCTACAGCGCGGGCATCACCGGCGCCATGCAGGTCGCCACCCTGGTGATCATGACCCGGGTGGCGACGCAGTGACCGGCGTCCACAGCTCGGCGCCCGCGCGCACCTTCCCGCCGGTGGCCGAGCTCGTCACCGTGTCGCTGGGGCTCGTGGTGGTGGGCGGCATCGTCATGGCCGCGTCCTTCCCGAGCCCGCCCTCCGTGGCCATCCCGGTGGTCCTCCTCGCCGTCAGCGTCGCGTTTCTCGTCACCGGCCTCACCCTGATGGCCCGTCAGCTCGACTTCGCATGGGCGACATTCCGGCTCGTCGGTCGCTGGGCACTGCTGGCGTACGTCATCTCCGGGGGCATGATCGAGTTCGCGTTTGTGCGCAACCACGCCACCGGTGCGCCCCTGCTGGTGGTGTCCCTGATGCTGGTCGTCTTCGCGCTGGACGTTCCCGTGATCATCGCGTTCACCGTGGCGCGGTACCAGCAAACGCACCCGGCCTGACAGCACCGGGACGCCGTCCCGGGACCTCTGTGACAGTCACGCCACCGTCCGCGGAGAAGCGCGAGAGCCGTTTCCGTGTACCCTGAGATGGCCTCCGCCGCATTTCTTCGGGACGTCTTCTCATGCTCAGCCTGTCTTCAGCCCGCGTCGAGATCGGGGCGCGCACGCTCCTCAACGAGACGTCACTGCTGATCAAGCAGGGCGAGAAAGTGGCACTGGTGGGCGCCAACGGCATGGGAAAGACCACGCTGCTGCGCTCGATCGCCGGCGACCTCTCGCTGTCCGCGGGCAGCGTCAGCATTCCACCCAAGACCGCGTACCTGCGCCAGGAGACGCGGCGGCTCGATGCGTCGCACGGTCAGACCGCCCTCGACTACCTGCTGCAGACAAGCCCGTTGACTGCAATGCGCCACGAGATGGAACGCCTGACCGACCTGATGTCGACCAGCTCCGGCGACGTCCTGGACAAAGCCATCGACCACTACAGTGAGCTGCAGGAGCGCTTCTCCCACGGTGGCGGCTACGAGCTCGACGCCACCGCCGAGCAGATCGCCAAGGGCGTCGGCCTCGATGAGGAGGCGCTGCTGACCGCGGTCAGCGCGCTCTCCGGTGGACAGCGCCGCAAGCTCGATCTCGCCGGCCTGCTGCTGGCGGGCGGCGACCTGTTCATCCTCGACGAGCCGACCAACCACCTCGACGTGGCGGCCAAGAAGTGGGTGATGAACTTCCTCGGCCAGACCCCGGCCACGGTGCTGGTCGTCAGCCACGACGTGAAGCTGATGGACAGCTCGTTCGACCGCGTACTCGCTCTCGAGAACGCGCAGATCGACAGCTACAAGGGCACCTACAGCGATTTCGTCCGGCAGAGGGCCGAGAACGCGTCGCAGCGTGCGCACCAGGCGCGGAGCCTCAGCCGCGAGGCCTTGCGGCTGTCCGAGACCAAGAAGATCTTCTCCAAGGGCAACGCCACCCACGCGGCCAAACGGCGTGCCCTGCAGCGACGCATCGACGCGCTGAACGAGCGTATGAAGGACCACGCGCCGGCTGTCCAGAGGCGACAGCTCCGGGTGCGGTTCCCCGAGCCCGCGCGCACCGGCGACCGGGTGCTCGACGTCGAGGGTCTGAGCAAGTCGTACAGCGCCCACCAGGTGTTCTCCGGTGTCGAGTTCAGCATCCGGCGCGGTGACATGCTGCTGCTGGTCGGAGTCAACGGAGCCGGCAAGACCACTCTGCTGCGATGCCTGGCAGGACGCGAGACGCCTGAGGCCGGTACGGTGAAGCTGGGCGCACACGTCAAGGTTGGCTTCTACGCCCAGGAACACGAGGACATCCTGCCCAAGATCTCGGTGCTCGACAACCTCCGCAGCCGCGTGCCCGAAGCGTCGGAAGGCGAGCTGCGCGGTGTGCTCGGTCACTTCGGGCTGGTGGGTGACGTCGCCACCCAGGATGCGGGAACGCTGTCCGGAGGCGAGAAGACCAAGCTGGCGCTGGCCCGGCTGATGGTGGCGCGCGCCAACCTGCTGCTGCTCGACGAGCCCACCAACAACCTCGACTCGCAGTCGGTGGAGGCTCTGCTGGCCGCGCTGCAGCATTACGAGGGCACCGTGGTACTGGTGAGCCATGATGCCGACTTCGTTTCCCAGCTGGCCCCGGAGCGCATCCTGCTGCTCCCCGAGAGCCAGCTGACCTACTTCGACGAGCGCGTCCTGGGGCTGATCCCGCAGCGCTAGGAGCGGTGCGGTCGGCCCCTTGGACGGGCGGACGCCCCCGCTGTGCCAAGATCACGAGCATGTCCGATCAGCGACACAACCGTGAGATCCATCTCGCCGCGCGACCGGTCGGCTCGCCCACTGCCGACACCTTCGCGCTCGTCGAAAGCGACGTGCGCGAACCCGGCGATGGCGAAGTGCTGGTGCGCAACTCGTTCCTCTCCGTCGACCCCTACATGCGGGGGCGCATGGACGACGTGAAGTCCTACATGCCGCCGTTCCAGGTGGGAGAGGTGATGACCGGAGGTGCGGTCGGTGAGGTCGTCGAGTCGCGCTCGCCGGACCTCTCAGTCGGCGACACCGTCCTGCACATGCGGGGGTGGCGCGAGTACAGCACCGACAAGTCGTCGGCGTATCGGAGAGTCGACACCTCCGTCGCACCGGCATCCGCCTACCTCGGCGTGCTCGGCACCACCGGCCTGACCGCGTGGGTCGGGGTGGTCGACATCGCGGCCGTGCGCGAAGGAGACATCGTTTTCGTGTCCGGGGCGGCCGGCGCGGTGGGCAGCGTGGCCGGGCAGCTCGCCAAGCTGCGCGGCGCGGCGCTGGTGATCGGCAGCGCGGGCAGCGACGAGAAGGTCCGGCACATCATCGACGACCTCGGGTTCGACGCGGCGTTCAACTACCGCAACGGGACCGTGCACAAGCAGCTGCGTGCGGCCGCCCCCGACGGGATCGACGTGTACTTCGACAATGTCGGCGGCGACCACCTCGAGGCCGCCATCGGCTGCACGCGCAACTTCGCGCGGCTGGCACTGTGCGGCGCCATCTCGCAGTACAACGCCGCCACGCCGCAGCCCGGGCCGCGCAACGTCGGCCTCGCCATCACCAGGCGACTGAGGCTTCAGGGCTTCATCGTCAGCGACCACCTGGACCGCTTCGGCGACTTCATCCGCGAGGTGGGCCCGTGGCTGGCGGAGGGAAGGCTCAGCACCCGTGAGACTCTCGTCGAGGGCATCGAGAATGCCCCCGCCGCGTTCCTCGGCCTGCTTCGCGGCGACAATACCGGGAAGATGCTGGTCCGCCTCGACGACGACTGACGAGGCGGGTCAGGCCACCGCGCGTCCGAAGGAGCGGCCCGCGAGCACCACCGCGATGATGCCCAACCCGAGCATCACGCCGAACCCCTCGACGACGGCGACGTCCCCGAGGTTGTTGTTGAAGGCGGCTCTGGCCGCGTCGACGGCGTACTTCAGGGGGTTGAAATCGGCGACCGTGCGCAGCCAGGCGGGCGCCAGCTGCAGGGGCAGCAGCACGCCGGAGAGGAGCAGCAGCGGGAGGGTGACCCCGAACACGATCGGCGCGAAAGCGTCCTCGCTCCGAACCGCGAGCGCGACCGTGTACGAGACCGATGCCGTCATCAGGCCGATGAGGGCGATCAACAGCAGGGCGACCACCGCGCCCACCGCGTTGAGCGTGAGCCCGAATGGGATGGCGCAGACCAGCAGCAGCAGCGACTGCGCGGTGATGATCACCACGTCGCGAAGCGCCCGGCCCAACAGCAGCGAGATGCGGTTGACCGGGGTCACGCGCATGCGCTCGATGACCCCTTGGCGCAGCTCGGAGATGAGGCCGAAGCCAACGCCGGAGGCGCCGAACAGCCCCAGCTGCACCAGCAGGCCGGGGATGAACACGTTGTATGCACCGCCGGTGGGGAACCCCGGTGTCGACGACGCCACCTTGACCAGCAGCGGGGCGAACAGCACCAGGTACATGATCGGCTGCACCACTCCGAAGAACATCCACACTGGGTTGCGCAACGTCTGCCCCATGTAGCGCCGAAAGATCAGCGAGGTGTCCCGGAAGGTGTGCATCCGTGTCTCCTGTGTTGTGCCGGGTTCAGGCCGATGTGCTCTCGCGCAACGAACGCCCGGTCTTGGCGAGGAAGACGTCGTCGAGGCTCGGACGCGCGATTGTCAGCGTGGCCATCTGCAGGTCGGCCGCGTCGAGCGCTCGCAGCAGCGCCGGCATCGCGGTCTCGCCGCGATCCACGTAGAGGCGGATCCGACCGTCCTCCGCGCTCGCCTCGCGGACGAAGGGAAGCGAGCGGAGCTGGTCCAATGCGGTGTCGGACGGCTGTGTCAACGACAGCGTGATCGCATCCCCCGCGACCTGTCGCTTGAGCTGGTCCGGCGTGCCCTCGGCGACGATGCGGCCGTGGTCGATGATCGCAAGGCGGTCGCAGAGCGCGTCCGCCTCCTCGAGGTAGTGGGTGGTGAGGAACACGGTGGTGCCGTGCTCGCGCAGACGACGCACCTCCACCCACAGGTGGGCGCGGGCCTGGGGGTCGAGCCCGGTGGTGGGCTCGTCGAGGAACACCAGCTGAGGGCTGTGCATCAGCCCGATGGCGATGTCGAGACGGCGGCGCTGGCCACCCGAGTACGTGGCCGTTTTGCGGTCAGCGCAGCTCTCGATCTCCAGGCTCGCCAGCAGCTCCGTTGCGCGCTGGCGGGAGGCCGCCGCAGACATGCCGTGCAGGCGACCCTGGAACACCAGCTCGTTGCGGCCGGTTTCGAGAAGGTCGCTGCCGCCGATCTGTCCGACGTAGCCGATGCGCCTGCGTACCAGTGCTGCCTCAGTCAGCAGGTCGGCGCCGGCGACCATCGCCTCGCCACTGGTCGGCGGCAGCAGCGTCGACAGCATGCGCAGCGTGGTGGTCTTGCCGGCGCCGTTGGGGCCGAGGAAACCGAAGATCTCGCCGGTGCGCACCTCGAGGTCGACGCCGGCGACCGCCTCGACCGGCCCCGATCTCGCCTCGAACGTGCGCCGGAGCGCGCGTGTCTGGATGGCGACGGCGCCGGTGGCGACGGCGCCCGCGGCACCGATCGCCGCTCCAACCGCGATGGTATCGGTCATGTCACCCTCCTCAGGCGTCCGCGCACGTGGACCCTCTCGACCCCCCCGGTCAGCGGCAGCTCCACGCGGGGTTCCCAGCGCAGCTCGCCAAGCCGGATGTCGGCGATCAGCTCGCGTGTCCAGTCGAGCTCAGCTCGCATCAGCTGCCGGTTGAGCTCTTGTTCCACGATGTACAGCCGCGACAGCCCGACCTGCTCTATGAGCACGCGGTGGGCGGCCTCGCTGCCCGCAATGCTCCCTTCCAGCGAGACGACACGCGCCTCCAGCGAGGCGGCCGCCTCAACGGTGGTGAGGCCCGCGATGAAGCTGACCGCGGCGCTGAAGACGGAGTGCTCGACCATCGGTGTGGAGAGCAGGTCCCGCACCCAGTGGGTGAACTCCTCACGTCCCTCCTCGGTGATCGCGTACACGGTGCGCTCGGGCCGCTTGCCCTCCCGGCTGGTCTCGGACACCGCGATGTACCCATCGCGTTCGAGACGCGCGGCGGCGTGGTACAGCGCGCGCGGTGGCCCCTGTGCGAACTCCTTGTGGCGCTCGCGGATCATCCGCTGCATCTCGTACGGATGGCACGGCCGCTCGGCAAGGAGCCCGAGGACGGTGAGCGACACAAGGTCGAGTCGCGACTTGGGAAAGGTCGCCATGATGCAATCTGCACTATGGCATTGTGACAGTGAAGGCGCAAGCGTCGCCTCAGGAGGCTGGGAGTCGCACCTCGACGGTGATCTCGACCTCGTCCCTGACCTTCAGGGTGCCGAACAGAGCCGAGTAGGGAGTGATGCCGAAATCGGTCTGGCAGACGGTCGTCGACCCGGTGACGGTGACCCCGTCGCCATCCTCGGCCACGTGCACCACCAGGGTTGCCGGGCGGCTCTTCCCGGCTATGACCAGGTCCAGCGTGATCTCTGCTCCGTCACCGGTCGCGGTCACGGCCGTCGAGGTGGCCTTGATCTCCGGGTTCTTGTCGGCATGGAGGACCTTGGTCCGGGTGGTCTTGGCGATCTCGTCCTTCTGTCCCTCGGTGATGGGCAGCGCGCCACCACTGGCCTCCCGGACCACCAACGAGGCGGCATCGATGATCGCCGCGAGGCTCGAACCGGCCGGGCCGGCTGCGTCCACCCTCACCGTCGCGGTCCACCGCGTGGCTTCGATCACGAGGTCGTGGCCGGCGCGGGCGGCGGCACCCTGGCGACGCGTGCGGATG
>JALYTM010000070.1 GCA_030854305.1 Candidatus Dormiibacterota bacterium | reverse complement strand
GCATGGACGTGGGCGGCCAGCAGCGCCGTGGCGTGGAGCCGGTCGGCGGCGGCCTCGGCCGGGAGGTGTGCCGGGCTCGACGCCCGGGCAGGTGCCGAGTGCTCGTCGAACTCGACCAGCGTGCAGCCACCGTCGGGCCGGCGGGTGGGTTGATGACGTTGGAGAGGGCTCCACCACACGGTGGCCGCAGGGTACATCCGCCTCGGCCATCGTGGCGTGTTGTTGGCGGCGGACTACCCGCTGGCCGGTGCCGCGAGGCCTTCGACCACCTCGACCAGCCCCGTCGCCTCGAGCACCGCAGGGCTGACGATCAGCTTCACTGAGCGGTCGCCACCGCCGATCACCACCCGCGGTCGCGACATCACAGCGGCGTCGACTCGCACCGGGAGCAGGGCGGCGGGCAGCCCGAAGGGCGTGACCCCTCCGATCTCCATCCCGGTGAGCTCGGCGGTCTGCTCGGCGGGGGCGAAGCTGGCTCTGCGCACATCCATCAGCGAGCAGCAGCGGCCGTTGACGTCCAGTCGTGTGGTGGCCAGTACCAGGGCCACCAGGAACCGGCCGACCGGCCGGCGAGAGGCGACGACGATGCAGTTGGCCGCCTCGTCCGGGGAGAAGCCGTAGGCCGCGCAGAACGCCGCGGTATCGGACAACGCCGGGTCGCACGCCACCACCTCGTGAGCCACGCCACTCTCCTCGAGGGCACGTCGCACAGCGCTGTGGGAGACGGTCGAGGTCACCCCTGGCCGCGAACGATCTCGATCAGGCGCTCACCCGCGGCACGGCGCGCCAGGTCGACATGCGCGGCCTGGTGAAGGCGGCGGCGCTGCTGCGCTGTCAGCTTGCGTCCCTCGGTGAGCCGCTGCTCCTCGCGAACGACCTGGGCCTCGTCGACCTCGATCCCCTCAGCTTCGGCGAGGGCGTCCAGCGCCATCTCCAGCTTGAGGCGCTGGACCGCGCTCTCGCGGCGTTCGCCGCGCATCTTCTCCATCGTCTCGCCGGTGTACTCGAGGTAGCGATCGAGAGGCATGCCCATCGACTCGAGGCGGATCTGCAGGTCGGCGAGCTGCCTGTCGATCTCGCGCTCGATCATGGTGTCGGGCAGCTCGACCGTCATCGAGTCACGGAGGGCCTCCAGGGCACTGCCCTCCAGGGCCTCACGGTCGCGCTCGACGCTCAGCTCCTCGAGGCGCGTCCGGTAGTAGGCACGGAGCTCGGCGAGGGTCTCGCCGTGCTCGTCGAAGGCGGTCAGCGAGTCGTCGGCCGGGGGCAGAATCCGCTCGCGCACCGCGTCGACCTTCACCGCCACGTCGACGGTCACACCGCGCAGCGACTCGTTGGCGAAGTCATCGGGCAGCGTCAACGGGAACGACCGCTCGGTTCCCGCCTCGGTGCCGATCAGGGCGTCGGCGAGCCCAGGGAGCAGGCGCTCGCGGTCGAGGTCGAGGTCACGGTCCTTCTCCTCCTCCCCGCTGAGGACCTCGTCGCCGCGGCGCATCACCAGCGAGCAGCGGATCACGTCTCCGGCCTGTGCGGGTCGCTCGACGTCGAGCACCTCCGCGTTGCGGCGACGCAGCTCCTCGACCATTTCGTCGACCTGCTCGGCGGTCACCTCGGTGTCGGGCACCTCGACGCGCAGCGCCCTGTAGTCACCAAGGTCGACATCGGGGCGAACGGTGACGGTGGCGGTGAACACCACGGGCTGGCCCCGCTCCACCGGCTGCAGGTCGAGCTCGGGGTCGTCGACCGGCGACACCCCGGCCTGCTCGAGAGCGCGGCTGTACAGGGTGGGGATCAGGGCATCGATCGCCTCCTGGCGAACCGCGTCCCACCCGACCGCACGTTCGACCATCGCCGCTGGCGCCTTGCCGGGCCGGAAGCCGGGCAGGCGGACGCGAGCCGACAGCCGGCGCAGAGCGGCGACGACGGCCACGTCGAGGTCCGCTGCCGGCGCCTCGACACGCAGCTGGACGCGGCTTCCCGGCTGGCGTTCGACGCCGACGGACAACTCGGGGGTGGTGGCTGCTGTGGTCACTGCGACATCCTTGCTGAGATCGTGGTGCGCGGACCGAGACTCGAACTCGGACGGGTCGCCCCACGGGATCCTAAGTCCCGCGCGTCTACCAGTTCCGCCATCCGCGCCTCATCGATGCCCACGGGCGGTCGAGTGTAGCGCGCCTGATCGCCCGAGCCGGACGCAACCGCTCTGCGACCGTTACGTGCTTGTAGTTGTCGGCGCGGAGGCATACCCTAGGCTGGACGGCTCGGTGCCAACCACCGGCCGCCGGCACGTCCGCCCCAGCACGCCACGGAGGTACCTGGATGGAGCCGAGTCACAGCGCCGTCGCGGTCGAGACAACCCACGAGATCGTTGCCCACATCGACCAGAAGGCGGTCAGACTCTCCGCCCTTCTCCGCGACATCGACAACCACCCGATCGCGCTCGACGCCGCCCTGCGCGAACGCCTCGACGAAATCCTCGAGATGCTGGCCTGCCGGGTCACCGCCACGCGGGCTCTCCTTCGCCAGGCCAACACCGTCGAGCTCAGCGGGGCCGTCCCCGCCGCCTGAGCGCCCCGCTTGGCGGAGCGGGGGTCACGACCCCTCACGAACATTCGTCCGCGCGTACACTTGTTCGCATGGGATCCTGTTCCTGCGCTCCGCCGACCCGGCTCCACATCACCCCCGAGGGAGTGCATGGCCCGGACGGTCGGCCCACCAACCTCGAGGTCGTCGATGAGAGCTGGTGGGACACGACGCCGCGCTGCTCGGTGTGTGCGACTCCGATTGAGACCACTTTCTACCGCTGCCGCCGGTGCGACGCCACCCTGTGTCGCGGGTGCGTCGCCCTCGACACCCTCGTGGTCGAGTGCGACTGTGAGCCGGAGGTGATGGTCACCGGCGTCCAGCTGGCCGCACGCCGCGCGGCGGGTCAGCTGGCGCGGTAGGTCACCCCGGGGGCGCGCAGCACCGCGACGGAGTCGGTCTGCATGTGGACAACGGTGCCGTCGAGCTCGGCGCCGTCCGCCATCGCCACCACCATCCCGGCCGGCACCACCAGGTCGAGCGCGCGCTGACCCCAGTTGCAGGCGACCGTGAGCCCCGCATACGTCATCACCAGCGTCTCGTCGGCGTCGTCAGCCTCGACCGACAGCGAGCTCAGGTCGCCGTCGCGTCGTGCCAGGGTGTCCCGACGGAGAGCTGTCAGGCATCGGTGCCAGTCGAGTACGGAACGGTGCGGCTCGGCTCGCCGCTCGTCCCACCGCAGACGCGACCGCGCGAACGTCGCCGGGTCCTGCGGGTCGGGGACGTCCAGCGGTTCCCATCCGAACGCGGCGAACTCGCGACGACGGCCCTCCGACACCGCGTCGGCGAGGTCGGGCCGCTGGTGGTCGGTGAAGTACTGGAAGGGTGTCGACGCCGCCCACTCCTCACCGGCGAACAGCATCGGCACGAACGGGCCCAGCAGCACCAGGGCGGCGCCGATCCGAAGCTTCCCGGTGCTCATCAGCGCGGCGCTGCGCTCTCCCCGGGCGCGGTTGCCCACCTGGTCGTGGTTCTGAAGGTAGCCCAGGAAGTGGTCGGCGGTCAGCCGGCCCACCGAGCGGCCGTGCCTGCGGTCGCGGAACGCTGAGTAGCCACCAGGGTTGACAAAAACCTGTCGCAGGGCCGCCGCCACATCGCTGACCCGGCCGAAGCCGGTGTAGTAGCCGTCGCGCTCACCGGTGAGAGCGGAGTGCAGGGCGTGGTGGAAGTCGTCGCTCCACTGCGCGTCACAGCCGTACCCGCCGTGGCCGGGGTCACGGACCACCCGCGGGTCGTTGAGGTCGCTCTCGGCGATCACCCAGAGCTCGCGGCCCAGCTCGACGGCCAGGCGATGGACCGAGTCTGCGATCTCCTCCACCACGTGCACCGCCGAGGTGTCGACGATGGCGTGGACGGCGTCGATGCGGAGGCCGTCGCAGTGGTAGTCACGGAGCCACATCAACGCGTTGTCGACGACGAAACGGCGCACCTCGTCGCTGCCGGCGGAGTCGTAGTTGACCGCATCGCCCCACGGGGTGCGGTGCGTGGCGGTGAAGTACGGGCCATAGGCGCCGAGCACGTTGCCGTCGGGTCCGAGGTGGTTGTAGACCACGTCCATGACCACCGCGATGCCGCTCGCGTGGCAGGCGTCGACGAACCGCTTGAGACCGTCCGGGCCTCCGTAGGCCTCGTGCACGGCGAAGAGGTCGACGCCGTCGTACCCCCAGCCGCGCGCCCCGGGGAAGGCGGCGACCGGCATCACCTCGACGGCATCCACCCCGAGGTCGACGAGGTCGGGGATGTGGTCGACGGCGCCGTCGAACGTGCCCGCCTCGCTGAAGGTCCCGCAGTGCATCTCGTAGAGCACGCAGTCGCGCAGCCGGCGGCCGCGCCACTCCCCGTCCGTCCACGCAAAGGCGGCGTGGTCGACGAGCTGCGACGGACCGTGCACACCCCGCGGCTGCCGTTGGCTCCGCGGGTCCGGCAACGGCAGGCCCCCGTCCAGCGAGAAGGCGTAGTCGTCGCCGGGGCGCGCCGAGGGGTCGGTCCCTTCGTGCCAGCCTCGCGACGCCCGGCTCAGGCGATGCCGGCCGCCCCGCGAATCGACGTCCACGGTGGTCGTGGCGGGAGCCCACACCGCGAACCTGCCCACGGTGACCTCCCTTTCATACTCTGACAGCGATGATGCCCGAAGACGTGAGCGTGATTGTGCCGGTAGGGACCCCGGCGACATCCCGCAACCGCTGATGCAGCGCCGGGCAACCTACCGGGTGCAGCTGCGCGCGGAGTTCGACTTCGCCGCCGCCGCCGCGCAGGCCGATTACCTGGCCGCGCTCGGTGTCAGCCACATGTACTGCTCGCCGTACCTGCAGGCGGCGGCGGGCAGCACCCACGGCTACGACGTGGTCGACCCCACTCGTCTGAGCGAGGACCTCGGTGGCGTCGCCGGGCATCGGCAGCTGGTCGACGCGCTCCGCGAACACGGACTCACCCAGCTACTCGACGTCGTGCCCAACCACATGTCGATTGCCGACCGTGGCAACGCGTGGTGGTGGGACGTGCTCGCCGACGGGTTGTCGTCCCCGTTCGCCACGTTCTTCGACATCGACTGGGAGGTCGACGAGCGCTACCGCCAGCATCGCATCCTGCTGCCGGTGCTCGGCGACCAGGTGGGGCGGGTGCTGGAGAACGGCGACATCCGCCTGGTGTGCGAAAACGGACAGGTCCTGGTGGCCTACTTCGACCGCCGCTTTCCCCTCAGTGTCGAAACCGTCGGCGAGCTGCTCGCTGCGACCGGCGCGCGCGCGCACGACGTCGTCGACGCCATCGCCTCCCTCGAGGCCGCGTCCGACCGCCCGTCCCAGCTGAGGCGGCGCACGCGCCGGCACCAGCTGCTGGCCGACGTCGCCGCGGTTCTCGCCGACGATGACATCGGACGGTCGATGGCTGCCGTCCTCGACCTGCGCAACGCCGACCTCACCGAGCTGGACCGTGTGCTCAACGCGCAGCACCACCGCCTGGCGCGCTGGCAGACGGCCGTGGAGGAGGTCAACTACCGTCGGTTCTTCGACATCAACGCCCTGGTGGCACTGCGCGTCGAGGACCCGGTGGTTTTCGCTGAGACCATGTCGCTGGTCGGCGAGCTGGTCGATCGCGGCGACGTCGACGGGCTGCGTGTCGACCACATCGACGGGCTGCGCCGGCCCCTGCGGTTCGCCGACCGCCTGCGCGAGCTGGCCGGCTCCCCGGCCTGGCTCCTTGCCGAGAAGATCCTGGCACGCGGTGAGCAGCCGCCACCGTGGGCGCTCGACGGAAGCAGCGGGTACGACTTCCTCGCCATGGTCAACGGCCTGTTCGTCGACCCCGACGGGCGGGCGCCGCTGGAGACGCTGCACACCGACATCACGGGAAGCGGGAGCGACTTCGCCACGGCTGCCCGCGACGGCAAGCGAGAGGTCCTGCAGACCACCCTGGTCAGCGACGTCGAGCGCATCACCAGCCTGCTCGCCACCATCTGCGATGCCTATCCCGCGCAGCGCGACCACACCCACAGCGAGCTCACTGAGGCACTCGTCGCGCTGATCGCCGCCGTCCCCGTGTACCGCACCTATGTCGACCCCTCGCGTGGCTCCGCGTCCGACGTCGACGCGGGGTTGATCCGCGGGGCGGCAGCGCAGGCGCAGAGCGACCAGCCGTCCATCGACGGACGCCTGCTCGACTTCATGGCCGACCTGTTCGTGTTCGGTCAGGCGGAGGACGTGGCCACCAACGACAGCCTCGAGATCCGACGGGCACAGGAAGACCTCGTGTTGCGCGTGCAGCAGCTGTGCGCCACCACGACGGCGAAAGGTGTCGAGGACACCGCCTGCTACCGACACCTGGTGCTGACCTCGCTCAACGAGGTGGGCGACTCACCGGCGCATTTCGGCGTCAGCGTGGACGAGTTCCACGACTACAACAGGCGCATCCAGGCGGAGCGCCCGCTGACACTCCTGGCCACGTCGACCCACGACACCAAGCGCAGCGAGGACGTGCGCTGCCGAATCGACCTGCTCAGCGAGGTCCCCGACGAATGGGCGGCCGCCGTACACCGCTGGCGTGCCATGAACGCGACCCACCGCCGCGAGCCGTGGCCCGATGCAGCCATGGAGTACCTCCTGTACCAGACACTGGTCGGGGCCGCGCCGCTGGACGTCGACCGCGCCACCGCGTACATGGAGAAGGCGGCGCGCGAGGCCAAGCTGCACACCGGCTGGCTTCAGCCCAACCGTGAGTACGAAGAGGCGCTGCAGCAGTTCGTGGTCGACGTGCTCGAGGACCAGCGTTTCACGGCCGATCTGCTCGGCTTCGTCGCATCGCTGCAGCCCTGGGACCGGGTCAACTCGCTGGCCACCACCGTTCTCAAGCTGACCTCGCCGGGTGTGCCCGACATCTACCAGGGGACGGAGCTCTGGGACCACAGCCTGGTGGACCCCGACAACCGCCGGCCGGTCGACTTTGCAGCTCGGCAACAGGCGCTCGACGCCGCCGAAACGCCGGCCGCGCTGCTGCCGCACTGGCGCGATGGCCGGGTCAAGCAGGCGGTGATCGCCCGCTCTCTGGATATGCG
>JALYTM010000069.1 GCA_030854305.1 Candidatus Dormiibacterota bacterium | reverse complement strand
ACGTGGTGTCGGTGATGGCGCACGGCCCGCCGCTCGAAGTTCCGCCGCCGCTGCTGGGGCCGCTGCTGGCCGGCGTCGAGCCGCACGCCGGCAGAATCGCCCCCGCGGCCATCATGGATGCCGCGAGCAGCACCTTCCCTCGGGTCATTGTCTGTCCTCCGCTCCGCCTAGATTGTCGGTGTCACCGCCGTTTCGACCAGGCTGAGCGCCCAGTCACTGAGGATTGCCAGCGCGGCCACGAGGACTGCGCCGGTGATGATGACATGCTGGCTGAAATTGCCGTAGCCCGCCGCGATCAGGTCGCCGAGGCCGCCGCCTCCGACGAAGTTGCCGAGCGTCGCCGTCCCCACGATCAGGACCAGGCTGGTGCGCAGCCCGGCGAAGATACCCGGCGCGGCCAGGGGCAGCTGCAGGCGCAGCAGCGACTGCGCACCGGTCATGCCCATGCCACGGGCGGCGTCGACCAGGCTGTCGTCGACTCCCTGCAGAGCCGCGACCGTGTTGCGCACGATGGGTAGGAGCCCGTACACGGTCAGCGCCTCCACGGTGGCGGTGACGCCGAGCCCGCTGATGGTGGTGGCGATGGCCAGCGCCCCCACCGACGGGATCGCTTGCCCGAGGTTGGCGGGCAGGAACGCGACCAGGCGGCCCCACCTGCCCCGCCGGGCCAACCCGATGCCCAGCCCCCCGCCGATCAGGGCCGACAGCGCGAACGAGATTCCCACCAGCTCGATGTGGCGCAGCAGTCGGCTGGTGACGAACGCGGGCGTCAGCACGAAGGAGTCGCCGAGCCGGCCCGGCGTGACGTTGAGGAACAGCACCAGCAGGAGCAGGGCGATGGCCACCATCGCTGGGGTGCGGAACCGTCCCAGGGGGACGCGGGGGCGCGGCGCGGCGACGGCAATCACCGCGCCGCCTCACGGATGGCGTCGGCGTCGAGCGTGCCCAGCCATTCCCCATCCACAACTGCCACCCGTCCGTCCGCGGAGCGCAGCGTGGCGTCCAGCGCGTCGCGCAGCGAGGCCGTCACCGCCACCTCCGTGTCCGGCCGCGGCCTATCGCGCTCCAGCGGGACGCCGCGTACCGGGAGCAGGGCGAGGCGCCGCAGCAGCAGGTTGTCGCCGAGGAACTCCTCGACAAAACCGGTGTGCGGATGGAGCAGGAGCTCGGCCGGGGTGTCGTACTGCGCCAGCTTGCCGCCGTCCGCGAACAGAGCCACCCGCTCGCCGAGGCGCACCGCCTCATCGATGTCGTGGGTGACGAACACGATCGTCTTGTGCACCACCTTCTGCAGCCGCAGCAGCTCGAGCTGCAGACGCATGCGCACCACCGGGTCGATGGCACCGAACGGCTCGTCCATGAGCAGGATGGGCGGGTCGGCTCCCAGGCCGCGGGCCACGCCGACGCGCTGGCGCTGGCCCCCGCTGAGCTCGGATGGCCGGCGATTGGCGAACTCCGCGGGGGGCAACCCCACCAGGTCGAGCAGCTCCTCGACGCGGGCGGCGATCTTCGACTTGCTCCAACCGAGGAGCCGCGGAACGGTGGCGATATTCGCGGCCACCGTCTGGTGCGGGAAGAGACCGACCTGCTGGATGACGTAACCGATGCCGCGTCGGAGCTGCTCCGGCGGCACCGTGGCGCAGTCGACGTCGTCGATCAGGATGCGACCCGCACTGGGCTCGACGAGCCGGTTGATCATGCGCAGCGTGGTGGTCTTACCGCACCCCGACGGCCCCACCAACACCACCAGCTCGCCGCTCTGGATCTCGATGCTCAGCGAGTCGACGGCCAATTTGCCGGCGTAGCTCCGGCTGACGTTGTCGATGGTGATCATGCCGCCGCCGTCACCTTGGTTCCGCGCTCCAGGAGGGTCTGCACGCTGCCCAGGCCGCGGTCGGCGAGCAGCGCGATCAACGCCACCGGGATCACCCCCGCGAGCACCTCGGCGGTGCTGGCGTCGCGAATGCCGGCGAGGATCGGCTGACCGAGGTTGTTGGCGCCAACGGTCGCCCCCACGGTGGCGATGGCGACCACCATCACCGTCGCCTGCCGGAACCCGGCCAGGATGAGGGGAAGCGCGAGGGGCAGCTGCACGCTGCGCAGCATCTGGCCGCGGCTGAGACCCATCCCGGCGGCGGCGTCGAGGATGGCCGGGTCGACCCCGCGGAGGCCCACCACCGTGTTGCGCACGATCGGGAGCAGCGCGTAGACGACCAGGCCGATCTCCACCGGCAGGTCGCCGATGCCGAAGTAGTAGGCCAACGCGGTGAACAGAGCGAAGCTGGGAAGCGTGATGGCCACCGCGGCGGTGCCGAGGACCAGGCCCCGGACGCGGTCCCAGCGAGCGGCGGCCGCGCCCAGCGCCATCCCGATCAGGCCGGCAACCACCATCGAGACCAGCACGATCACCACCTGGTCGAGCAGCTGGGCCTGCAGCTCCGTGTAGTTCTGCCTGATGTAGCTGATGAGGTCCATCGTCCAGCCAGGTGGTTCGCGTCGGCGCGGAGCGGCGAAGTATATGGGCAGGAGGCGGCCCGACAGGCGGTATCTATACTCGGCCGCCATGGCAACGCCGCGCAGCTCCAAGCAGATCACCCCGATGAGCGAGGACTTCGACCGCTGGTACGTCGAGGTGGTCCGTCGCGCCGAGCTTGCCGACTACACGCCGGTCAAGGGCTGCATGGTGATCCGCCCCTACGGGTTCGCCCTCTGGGAGCGGACCCGCGATGCGCTCGACGCCATGATCAAGCGCACCGGCCACGAGAACATGTACTTCCCACTGCTGATCCCCGAGAGCTACCTGATCAAGGAGGCACAGCACGTCGAGGGCTTCGCGCCGGAGGTGGCCTGGGTCACCCACGGGGGCAACAAGGAGCTGGAGGAGCGCCTGGCGATCCGGCCCACCAGCGAAACCATCATCTGCTCGATGTACGCCGACTGGATCCACTCCTGGCGGGACCTGCCGGTGCTCATCAACCAGTGGGCCAACGTCTACCGATGGGAGAAACGCACCCGCCTGTTCCTGCGAACCGCGGAGTTCCTGTGGCAGGAAGGACACACGTTCCACGAGACCGACGAGGAAGCCGCCGCCGAGGTCGAGACCATGCTCGACTGCTACCGTGAGCTGGCCGAGGAGTGGCTCGCCATGCCCGTGATCAAGGGCCGCAAGACCGACAGTGAGAAGTTCGCGGGCGCCCGTTACACGGTGAGCATCGAGGCGATGATGGCCGACGGCTGGGCGCTGCAGGCGGGCACCTCACACCACCTCGCGCAGAACTTCACCTCCGCCTACGGCATCCAGTACACCGACCGGGCCAACGAGCTGAAGAACCCGTTCCAGACATCCTGGGGCCTGTCGACGCGGATCATCGGCGCACTGATCATGGCTCACGGCGATGACGCCGGTCTTGTGATCCCGCCCCGGGTGGCGCCGATCCAGGTGGTGGTGGTGCCGATCAGCCGCTCCAACGACGAGGAGAGCAGCGCGCTGGTCGAGGCAGCCCTGGCTCGGCTGGAGGCGGAGGTGCCCGACGGCGTGCGGATGCGGATCGACCGGCGCGAGGGGATGCGTCCGGGCGAGAAGTTCGCGGAATGGGAGCTTCGCGGCGTGCCGTTGCGGGTGACCGCCGGCGCCAAGGACCTCGCCGACGGCAATGTCACCGTGGTTCGGCGCGTCGACGGGCAGCAGAGCGTGGTCCCGCTCGACGGCCTGGCCACTCGCCTCCCGGCCCTGTTGGAGGAAGCCCAGGTGGCCATCTGGGAGCGTGCGTGTGCCCGGCTCGAAGAGCGCAGCGTGGACGTCACCTCGCTCGAGGAGCTGGTCGCCTCCTTCAGCGAAAGGCCAGTGTTCGCCAGCGGCCCCTTCTGCGACCGGCCCGAGTGCGAAGTGGCGGTCAAGGCCGCGGTGCATGCCGCCACGGTGCGCAACCTGCGCGCCGACCGCAGCGCCGGGGGCGCCCCGTGCCTGGCGTGCGGAACGCCCAGCGAGCACGTCGCCCTGATCGCCCGCGCCTACTGACGGGGCACTCCCGAGTTCGTACTCGCCGATCGCGGGTACCATGGTCAGGGAGATGGCGATCCACGAACCCCTGTCCAGGGACGACCTCCTCTCGAAGGTCGGGTACCTGCGGGAGGAAGAACAGCTGACCTTGGAGCGCGCCTGCCGGCTGGCCATCGCCGCGCACGAGGGCCAGTCGCGGCTCAGTGGCGAGCCCTACGTCACCCATCCGCTGGCAGTGGCCGCGATCCTCGCCGACCTGCACCTCGACGCGGAGACGCTGACCGCCGCCGTCCTCCACGACACCGTCGAGGACACCGATGTCACCAGCCAGCAGCTCACCAAAGAGTTCGGGCCCCACGTGGCCAAGCTGGTCGAGGGGGTGACCAAGCTGGGCAAGATCCATGTGCACAGCCGCGAGCAGGCGCAGGCGGAAAACATCCGCAAGATGCTGGTGGCGATGGCCGAGGACATCCGCGTGGTGCTGATCAAGCTCGGTGACCGCCTCCACAACATGCGCACGGTCGGCGCCCACAACGAGGAACGGCGCCGCCGCATCAGCCGCGAGACACTCGACATCTACGCACCCCTGGCCCACCGCCTCGGCATCGGCCAGATCAAGGCGGAGCTGGAGGACCTCGCGTTCGCCCAGCTCGACCCCGACAACTACGCCGCCGTCTCGGCCAAGGTGAGCAAGGCCAGCAAGGAGCGCGAGGCGTTCAGCCGCGACGTCACCGAGATCCTCCAGAAGGAGTTCGAGCGCCTCGGCATCGCCGCGGATATCTCCGGGCGCCCCAAGCACCTCTACAGCATCTACGACAAGATGCAGCGCACCCACAAGGAGTTCGGCGAGATCTACGACCTGATCGCGGTCCGGGTCGCCGTCGACAGCATCAAGGACTGCTACGGCGCGCTCGGCATCGTCCACTCGTTGTGGAAGCCGATCCCGGGACGCTTCAAGGACTACATCGCCATGCCCAAGGGCAACGGCTACCAGTCGCTGCACACCACCGTGGTGTCGCACACCGGTGAGCCGATGGAGGTGCAGATTCGCACCAGCGAGATGCACGCCACCGCCGAGTACGGCATCGCGGCGCACTGGCACTACAAGGAAGGTGCCCAGCAGACCCATTTCGACGAACGCTACAGCTGGCTGCGCCTGCTCATGGACTGGCAGAAGGAGGTGCTCGACGCCGAGGCGTTCGTCGACACCGTCAAGCTCGACATCTTCCAGGACGAGGTGTTCGTGTTCACCCCCAAGGGTGACGTCCGCTCCCTGCCGCAGGGCAGCACACCCGTCGACTTCGCCTACCGCGTGCACACCGACGTGGGCCACCGATGCATCGGCGCCAAGGTCAATGGCCGCATGGTGGCGCTCGACTACCGGCTGCAGAACGGCGACATCGTCGAGGTGCTCACCACCAAGGCACCACACGCGCCCAGCCGCGACTGGCTGACCTTCGTGAAGACCAGCAGCGCCCGCGAGAAGATCCGCAGCTGGTTCAAGAAGGAGCGGCGCGAGGAGAACGTCCAGAAGGGTCGCGAACAGCTCGAGAAGGAGTTCCGCCGCCTCCGGCAGCAGGCCCTCAGCGGGGTCAAGGAGGATCGGCTGCTCGAGCTCGCGCAGGACTTCAAGTACAACGCCCTCGACGACTTCCTTGCCGCCGTGGGCTACGGCGACGTCAGCGCGCGCGGCGCGGTGCTGCGCTTCAGCGACCGTGAGGGGCCGGACGAGGATGATGCGACGACGGTCCTCGGGATCCCGCTGCGCAGCGCCACCCCGCCCAGCGGCAGCGTGCGCGTGCACGGAATGACCGACATGCTGACCACCCTGGCCCAGTGCTGCAAGCCGCTCACCGGCGACGAGGTGCGTGGCTACATCACGCGCGGCAAAGGGGTGACCGTGCACCGTCTTGACTGCGTCAACGTGCGCAACGCGCCCGACACCGACCGCATCGTCGAGGTGGAGTGGGAGCGAGGGTCGAACCAGGTGTACCCGGTCAACATCAAGATCGAGGCGTGGGACCGGACCGGCCTGCTCCGCGACATCGCCGCGGTGATCGCCGAGTCCAAGATCAACCTCTCCGGCGCCGACGTCCAGGTCTACGACGATCGCACCGCGGTGATCTCGACCATCGTGGAGATCCAGAACCTCACCCAGCTGTCGCGCCTGTTGGAGCGGCTGGAGGGGGTTCGCGACGTGCACACGGTGGCTCGCGAGACCGTCTGAGGCAACCCGGGTCGTTGCCTGTGGAGCCGCCGGTACACTCGGGCGCTGATGGCTCAGATCACCCCACCGCGCGGCACCAGGGACCTTCTGCCCGATGAGGCGCCGGCGTGGCGGTGGCTGCACGAGACCCACGCAGTCATCGCTGCGCAGCACGGCTACCAGCTGATCGACACGCCCGTCTTCGAGTCGACCGAGCTGTTCGCCCGCGGCGTGGGCAGCGGGACCGACGTCGTCGACAAGGAGATGTACACCTTCAGGGACCGCGGCGACCGCTCGCTGACCCTGCGCCCGGAGGGCACCGCCCCGGTGGTGCGCGCGGTGCTGGGCGCTCGCCTGGAGCAGCGACACCGTCCGGTTCGCGTGCACTACGCGATGGCGATGTTCCGCTACGACCGTCCCCAGGCGGGCCGGCAGCGGCAGTTCTCCCAGGTGGGGGTGGAGTGCATCGGTGACCGCGACCCCAGCTACGACGCCGAGGTCGTCGAGCTGGCCTGTCGCTTCATGGCCGACCTCCGCCTGGAGGGGGTCGGCCTCCAGCTCAACAGCCTCGGCGACCGCGACGACCGTCTGCGCTACCGCGACGCGCTGGTGGGCTACTACACGCCGCTCCGCGACTCGCTGTGCGAGGACTGCCGCCGACGTCTCGACGACAACCCGCTGCGACTGCTCGACTGCAAGCGCGACGCGCGCTTCGTCGAGGCGGCGCCGCTGCTGGGCGACCACCTCAGCCCGGCGAGCCGCGAGTACTTCGCGGCGGTGACCGCACAGCTCGACGATGCTCGTGTGCCGTACACACGCAACCAGCGCCTCGTCCGCGGCCTCGACTACTACTCCGACACCGCGTTCGAGTTCTGGCACACCTCGCTGCAGGGCGCACAGAACGCGCTTGGTGGGGGCGGACGCTACG
>JALYTM010000354.1 GCA_030854305.1 Candidatus Dormiibacterota bacterium | reverse complement strand
ACGGGGGATGTCGATGCCGGCGATTCGTGCCACTGCTCTGCTCTACCCCTGTCTCTGCTTGTGTTTGGCGTTCTCGCAGATCACGCGGACAGCACCGTGGCGCTTGATGATCTTGCAGCGGTCGCACATCTTCTTGACCGAGGCCCTGACCTTCATCGAGTTGTCCTGTCCTTTCCTGTCGCTATGCGAGCCGTTTGAGGATGCGTCCCCGACCTGGATCGGCGGCGCTGAGTTCGACCTGGACCCTGTCGCCCGGGAGGATGCGCACCGCCTGCAGGCGCGCCTTACCGGCCGGATGGCAGAGAACCCTGTGGCCGCCGTCCAGCTCGACCCGGTAGAGCGAGTCCGGAAGGGGTTCGATGACCCTCCCGATCAGGGGCTCAGCCACGACTCTGCGGGAGGCGTGCCGAATCGGGCTGAACGAAAGCCGCGACCGATGAGTATACGGAATGGCCGGCTGACACGGCAAATCAGCCGACCGCCGCCGTCGCAGGGCGGAGCGTCAGCACCTCGGGGCCGGTATCGGTCACGGCCACGGTGTGCTCGAAGTAGCAGGAGAGCCTGTGGTCGGTGGTGACCACCGTCCAGCCGTCCTCCAGGACCCGCACCGCGGCGCCGCCGACGTTGACCATCGGCTCGATGGCGATGACGTAGCCCGGCTTGATGGTGTTGCCCGTCCCCGGCCGGCCGTGATTGGGCACCTGCGGGGGCTCGTGCATGTTGCGGCCGATGCCGTGGCCGACGTACTCGCGGACCACCGAGTAGCCCTGCGACTCCGCGTAAGTCTGAACGGCGTGGCCGATGTCCCCGATGGTGTTGCCCGCCCGCGCGGCCGCGATCCCGCGCTCGAGCGCCTCGCCGGTCACCTCGATGAGGTGCGCCACCTCGGGGCTGGCACCCCCGCAGGCCACCGACAGGCCGCTGTCCGCCCACCAGCCGTCGAGGATGAGCCCGCAGTCCAGCGAGACCAGGTCGCCGTCCACGATGACGCGCGGGCCCGGGATGCCGTGCACCACCTCGTCGTTGACCGACACGCAGAGCGACTTGGGGTAGCCCTGGTACCCCAGGAACCCGGGCACGCAGCCGTGGTCGCGGATGAAGGTGTCCGCCTCGCGGTCGAGGTCGTCCGTGGTCATCCCGCCGCGAACCTGGCCGGCGAGGTGGGCCAGGCAGGCGCCGAGGATGCGCCCCGAAGCACGCATCTTCTCGATCTCCTCGGGGCGCTTCAGCCGGAAGGCCTCGACCCTTCCCCCCATCAGGCCACCTCGCCCGCGGGCGACTGGTCGCCGAAGATGGTGAGGATCGACTCGGTCACCGCCTCGATCGGCGCGTTGCCGTTGACGAACTCGATGCGAGTGCCACGGTCCTGGTAGTAGTCGACCACGGGCGCGGTCTTGGCCTCGTACTCGCGCATCCGCTGCACGAACGCCTCAGGCGTGTCGTCGGCGCGGTGGTCGACGTCGGCGCGGTGAGCGATGCGCTTCTGCAGCTCGCTCTCGGGGACGTCGAAGAAGAGCACGACGCCGATCTCCCTACCGGTTCGCTCGAGCATCGCGTCGAGCTCCTGCGCCTGCGGAACGGTGCGCGGGAACCCGTCGAGGAGCACTCCGGGCTCGGCGTCCGCCTGGCTGAGCCGGTGCTCGATGACACGCACCATCGTCTCGTCGGGGATCAGTTCTCCACCGGCCATGATCGGGCCCACCTCCCGCCCCAGGTCGGTGTTGGCGGCCACCTCCTCGCGGAGCATCTCGCCGGTGCTCACGTGGGGCAGCCCGAAGCGCGCAGAGATGATCGCGGCCTGGGTGCCCTTGCCGCTGCCAGGAGGCCCGAAGAGAACCGTGATCACCTGATGAACCCCTTGTACTGGCGCATCAGCAGCTGCGTCTCGATCTGCTTCATGGTGTCGAGCGCGACGCCGACCACGATGAGTATCGCTGTGCCTCCCAGGTACAGGCTGGTGGGATCGGCGCGCGTCGCGAAGGCGGTGAAGAGGGGCAGCACCACGGTGATCACGGCGAGGAAGAGGGCGCCCGCCAGGGTGATCCGGCCCATGACCCTGCCGAGGTACTCGGCGGTGCTCCGGCCCGGTCTGATCCCCGGGATGAACGTCGACTGCTTCTTGAGGTTGTCGGCGACGTCGTTGGGATCGAAGACCACCGCTGTGTAGAAGTACGTGAAGCCGAGGATCAG
>JALYTM010000353.1 GCA_030854305.1 Candidatus Dormiibacterota bacterium | reverse complement strand
TCTCTATGCGTACTGCGAGGCGACCGTCCCCAAGCTGACGGTGATCACCCGCAAGGCGTACGGCGGCGCGTACGACGTCATGTGCAGCAAGCACATCCGCGCCGACTACAACGTCGCCTGGCCCACCGCCGAGATCGCGGTGATGGGGCCGCAGGGGGCGGTCAACGTCATCTTCAAGCGCGAGATCGCCGGGTCAGACGACCCCGCGGCGCGCACCGCCGAGCTGATCAGCGAGTACCGCGAACAGTTCGCCAACCCCTACTACGCGGCCGAGCGCGGCTACATCGACGACGTCATCGAGCCGAAGCAGACGCGGGCGTCACTGATCAAGGCGCTGCACATGACCATGGACAAGCAGGTGTCGCTGCCGCCGCGCAAGCACGGCAACATTCCCCTTTAGGCGAAGGGGGAACTTCGTTCCCCCCTCGGGCACCCCCCATTCAGCGGTGTCAGCTCCGGCGACGTGAAGTCGCCTGCGCTGACGGCTTTGAGACCTATGAGCGTGGGTTTTGTCGGCGGCCGCCCTCGGTAGGACCGGCGCGCTGCACCGTTGAGAGCGGGGTGTAAGCACGCGCGTAGGCCTGGTCGTGACGGCCCTGGGTGGTGTGGATGTATGGCACCACCACCCTGAGCACCACCACCTGGAGCGCGGAGGCGACCGGCACCGCGAGCAGACCGCCGATCAACCCCTCGAGCGCGCCCCCGATCAGGAGGGCGACGACCACCGCCAGCGCGGGGAGCGACACCACCCGGTTCATCACCTGGGGCACCACGAAGTTGGCGTCCACCAGCTGCACGATGAGCAGCACCACGACGACGAGGACGGCATGTCCCACCCCGAGCGTCAAACCGAGAAGCAGGGGTGGCACGATGCCCGCGAATGGGCCGACGAGGGGGATCGCCGCGGTGAGACCGGCGAAGATCCCTAGCAGCACCGGGCTGGGGAGACCCAGCGCTGCGCAGGCGACCCCGGTCAGCACCCCGACAACCACCATGTTGATCGCGGTGGCGCGCAGGAAACCGCCCATACGCTGACCCATCTCGCCGAACACGTCGGACGCCAGCGCCTGGTGGCGCGGTGGCAGAAGGTCGACGACGAAGTGCTTGAGGCGGTCCGAGGTGATCAGCCAGAGGAAGCCGATCACCAGGATCAGGACAAGGTTGACCAGCACGCCGACGATGTACGCGCCGATGGTCAGGAGCACGTTCTTGGCAGTGTCGAGGCTGTTGGCCAGCGTGCTGCCGATGTTGGGGCTGCCGCTGCCGCCGAGGTTGAGCGTGTGCTGCCACGAGGCCACCGTGGACTGGATGCTCGCCTGGTAGCTGGGCAGGTTGTGGGCCAGGGAGGTGGCCTCGCTGATGATCGGCTGTACGAGCAGCGTGATCAGCAGGGCCACGATTGCGATCAGCGCGATGTACACCACCGCGATTGCCAGCGGCCGCGGCAGACGCCGGTCCGCCAACCGGTTGACGAGTGGGCGCATTCCCTCGGCGAACACGATTGCCACCAGAAGGATGAGCAGCAGGTCGACGACCTGGCGCAACAGGACAGCGAGGCTGAGGATGGCGATCACGATCAGCGCTGCCACCACCAGCGTGCGCACAGCCAGCACGGGGCGCTCAACGACCACTGGGCTCACCGCGAGGTCGGTGGGCTCCCCCGGGGCCGCTGCGTCGGGCATGGCGCGAGGGTAGCGGGTCGCTGAGCCTGCGGCAGGACGGCGGACCGGGCCGGCGTGCTTCGATTAGGTCATACAGGCATGACGAGGAGAGCTCGATGGGCGACCTGGCACGACGGACATTGGGACGATCCGGCATCGAGGTTCCCATCGTGGGGATCGGCTGCAACAACTTCGGCGGCCGGATCGACGCTGAACGCAGCGAGAAGGTGATCCACGCGGCGCTCGACGCAGGCGTTGCCTTCTTCGACACCGCGGACATCTACAGCCAGGGCAGGAGCGAGGAGATCCTCGGACAGACCCTGCGCGATCGTCGAGACGAGGCGGTGATTGCCACCAAGTTCGGCGGGTCGATGGGCTCTCCGCAGCGCAGCGGCGGCTCTCGCCGCTGGATCAGCCAGGCGGTGGAGGACAGCCTGCGCCGGCTTGCCACCGACCACATCGACCTGTACCAGCACCATTTCTTCGACGCGTCCACCGACCAGGAGGAGACGCTCGGTGCGCTCAACGAC
>JALYTM010000068.1 GCA_030854305.1 Candidatus Dormiibacterota bacterium | reverse complement strand
TCGGCGCGCTCACCAGCACGCACCTCACCACCACGCTCCAGGACGCCCTGCCGGAGATCGTCTGGATCTGGCAGTTGGACCGCGCAGCGCGCACCTGCCGATTCCAGGCGGCGGAGGGGGAGTTCACCGTCGACCTCCCGATGGTGCCCATGCACGGGACCGTCGGGGTGGCGCCGGCCAACCTCGAAGTGCGCTCGGCGCTGGTTCCTGACGCCTTTGGCGGCAACATGGACACACCAGAGATGCAGGCGGGCGTGACGTGCTACCTCGGCGTCAACGTGCCTGGTGCGCTCTTCTCACTCGGGGACGGGCACGCTCGCCAGGGCGAGGGAGAGACGTGTGGAGTGGCCATCGAATGCGCGATGGACACCGTGGTGGTCATCGACCTCATCAAGGGCCGGCTGACACCGTGGCCGCGGCTGGAGTCGGACGCGTACATCATGTCGACCGGCTCGGCGCGTCCCCTGGAGGACGCGTTTCGCATCGCCCAGTCCGACCTGGTCAGCTGGCTGGTGATGGACCACGGCCTCGCCTACATGGACGCCTACCAGCTGATCAGCCAGGCGGTGGAGTCGCCGCTCGCCAACGTGTGCGACACCAACTACACCTCGGTGGCGAAGATCAGAAAGGAGTGGCTGCCGCCGCGCACCGGCGCGCTCGCCGAGGTGCATCAGCGTCTTCGTCAGGTCTCACGTGCGTACACCGGCAACCGCTGAGGGCTGGAACACCACCACCGAGCGCAACACCTCACTGCGCACGATCTTCTGGAACGCCTCCTCCACGCCGTCGACGCCGATGGTCTCGGAGACGAAGCCGTCGAGGTCCAGCCGGCCCTTGCGGTAGAGGTCGATGAGCACAGGGAAGTCGCGAGTGGGCAGGCAGTCGCCGTACCACGACGACCGCAGCGAACCACCGCGGCCGAACACCTCGGACATGGGCAGCTCCACCGTCATGCCCAGCTCCGGCGGCACGCCGACATTGACCAGCCGCCCTGCGTGGTCGCGTGCCATGAACGCCTGCAGGTAGGTCTCCGGTCGTCCCACCGCGTCGATCACCAGGTCGGCGCCGAAGCCGTCGGTGAGGGCGCGAATCGCCTCGACGGGATCCTCGTCGCGGGCGTTGACCGCATGGGTGGCGCCGAAGTGGCGCGCCCACTCCAGCTTCCGCGCCACCACGTCCACGGCAATGACCATGCGCGCACCGGCGATCGCCGCCCCGGCGACGGCCGCGGCCCCGACACCTCCGCAGCCGATCACGGCGACACTGTCCCCCGGCGCCACGGCGCCGGTGTGCACGGCCGCGCCGTATCCCGTCATCACGCCGCAGCCGATCAGCGCCGCGGCCGCCGGTCGGGCCCGGGGGTCGACAGGCACCGCCTGCGTCGCATCGACCAGGCACAGCTCGGCGAACGCGCCGATGCCCAGCGCTGCGGTCAGTGGGGTGCCGTCATCCAGGGTCATGCGCTGGCGTGCGTTGCGACTGTTGAAGCAGTACCACGGCCGGCCCCGCCGGCAGCTGCGGCAGGTGCCGCACGGAGCGCGCCACGCGATCACCACGGAGTCACCGGGAGCCAGGTTGTCGACGCGGTCGCCGACCTCCTGCACGATGCCGGCCGCCTCGTGACCGAGGAGGACGGGAAAGTCGTCGCTGATCCCTCCCTCGCGGTAGTGGAGGTCGGTGTGGCACACGCCGCAGGCGACCACGCGGATCAGCGCCTCGCCGTCATCGGGGTCGGGGACGTGAATGGTGGCCATCTCGACAGGGGCACCGCGGCGGCGGGCAATGATCCCGGGAACCTGGTGGGGCATGAAGGGCGGCCTCCCGTGTGCTGGATCGCTGCCGCTCGCGCTCCTGGAACGGCCGCTGCCACACTACCAAGCGTGATCACCCCGGCATTCACCTGGCATGCCTTTGCGTCCCGCGTGACGTTGCACAGCGGAGCACTGAACACCGTCGGCGACGAGGTCGCACGCGCCCACGGTTCGCGAGTGCTGCTGATCGCGGGCGGCCCGGCGGAGGCCGACGGGCTGGCTCGGCTGCGCGACCAGCTCGCCGAGCGGGTGGTGGCCGTCATCGACGGCGCGGTGCAGCATGTGCCGGCAGATACCGCACGGACGGCTGCGGGGCGCGCTCGGGAGTGTGGAGCCGACATCGTGGTGACCATCGGCGGCGGCTCGGCGACAGGGCTGGGCAAGGCCGTCGCGGTGGCGTGTTCGGTGCCGCTGGTCGCGCTGCCCACCACCTATGCGGGCTCCGAGATGACGCCGGTGTGGGGCCGCACCACGGGGGGCCGAAAGGTGACCGAGCGCGATGAGCGCGCCCTCCCCGTCGCCGTGCTGTACGACTCCGACCTCTTCACCGCCATGCCTCCGCGACTCGCTGCCGCGTCCGGGTTGAACGCGCTGGCGCACTGTCTGGAGGCGCTGTGGCTGCCGGGCACAAGTCCGATGACCGCCGCGTTTGCGGACCTCGGCGTGGCCCATCTGCTCGGTGGCCTGCCGGCGGTGGTGGCCGACCCGACGGACGCGGATGCCCAGGCGGAGACGCTTGTCGGCGCCTGTGCGGCGGGACTGTCACTGGCACAGGCCGGCAGCGGGCTGCATCACCGCACCTGCCACGTGCTCGGCGGCGGCTGGAACCTTCCGCACGCGGAAACGCACGCAGTGCTGCTGCCCCATTCGACCGCACTGGTGGTCGCTCGCAGGCTCGACGTGGGCGAGCACCTGGCGGCAGTCCTGGGCGACGAGAGCCCCGCGCAGGCGGTGTTCTCGCTGCTGGAGGCGTTCGACCTCCCGCTGTCGCTGGCCGATCTCGGACTGCCGACGGACGCGATCGGCGAGGTGTGCGACCGGGTGATGGCCGCCTCGGCCGGCGACCCGCTCGTCGACGAGGCTGCAGTGCGAGAGATGCTCGTCGCCGCGCACGCCGGCCGCATCCGCGACCGTCGACGCGACCCGTTGCCAACATCGTGAGCAACCACCACCGGCCCGGCCCATCGTGGCCGGCCCGCGCACTGGAGTGACGCTGTGACCTCAGTGGACCGGACAGTTCCCGTCCTGACCGGCGACACGGCGAACACGGAGCGGCTGCGGACGTGCGTGGCGCGCGCAATCAACGCGCTGCACGGCGTGGTCCGCGAGCTAGAGCTCACCGAGTCCGAGCTGCACTCACTCGTCGGCTTCCTGAACCGTGTGGGGGTGGCGGACGAGTTCATGCTGCTGTCCGACGTCACCCACACATCGATCCTGGTCGACGGACTGACCGCTGCCAGTGGCGCCGGCTCCACGGCCGGGAACGTCAGTGGGCCGATGTACCGGGCCGGGGCGCGGATGGACGACACCCCGGCGGTGATCGCCCGGATCGATCAGGGCGACCAACCGCTGACGCTCCGCGGCCGCGTGTCCGATGCCACCACCGGCCTGCCGCTCCCGGGTGCGCTGCTGGACATCTGGCAGACCAACGGGGCCGGGCTGTACGACGACCAGGACCCCGAACAGCCGCCCGGCAACCTCCGCGGTGTGGTGCGGTGCGACCACAGCGGCCGCTATGAGGTGCGCACCGTCCTCCCGGGCCCCTACCGGATCGCCAGCATGAACGGCCCCGTCTACGCCCTGCTCAACACGCTCGGGCGGCACGACAACAGGCCCGCGCACATTCACCTGCGAGTCAGTGCGAAGGGGCACCGGCCCCTGACCACCATGCTCTTCATCGCCGGCGATCCATGGCTGGACGACGACGTCATCGGGGCGATGAAGCCGGAGTTGGTGGTGGCGCCCGGTCGCGACGGCGCCGGTGTGTTGGCGGCGACCTTCGACGTGGGACTGTCCGCGGACGCGCCCTCGTGACCGGCGGTGCGCCGGTGACGACGAAACGGGCCGCCGGCTGTTCGCCGACGGCCCGCTGTCTGCGGTGTTGGGGCGCGGCTCCCGAGGAGCCACACCGAGCGGTTTACGCAGGCTGGGGATGAGTCTTCGACGCAGTGGCGCCGGATGTCACGGGCTTGCGCACGGACGTGCGCCACGCAAAGAGCTCGTACGCGAAGGCGACGAGCACCGCGCCGGCGGCGATCGCCAGGCCGAGGGCCGCGAAGAAGCCGTACTGAGCGATCTGCGACCAGCCGTACGAGTTGAGCAGCAGCCCGCGGAGGGTCTCACCGCGGAACAGGGTCTGCACCTCACCGGCGAGCTTGGTGTTGGTGGGGGCAGCCTGCGAGGCAGCGCTCACCTGTGAATATGTCTGTCCGCCGCCGATCTCGGTGAGATGGACATTGATGAAGTGGTCGGCGTAGGTTTCAGCCTGCGCGCCGGTGGTCATCTGCTGGCCGGCGTACACCGTCATCGCCGCCGCGTCAGCTGCGGGAAGCGCTGCGATCGCCGGGCTTCCCGCTGCCGGGAAGGTGATCTGCTGAGCGGCAAGGTTGTCGTGAACCTGGCCTGAAGCGAAGTTGCTCGCGCCGAATGCGAACGCGGCCACGAAGCCGAGAATGCCGATCAACCCCACCTGGAGCACGAATACGCGCCAGCGCAATCCATTGGTCATGATGTCTCCTCACCTTGTTGTGCGCCCAAGTCTGTGACTGGGCTTGAGCTCATGCTCGGCGCCAAGGCCGTATGACACCAGTGCCGAGTGGCCTTTCATCACGGGTCGTTCGGCGACGACAGCACGCGGGATGTCCCATGAATGACTGTGTGCGCGTGGGACGGCGCGGCGACGGGTCGTTCGACGCGCGGCCATAGGTCCTTCGACGGAATGTGCGGCGCGACTCGGAGAGGAAGCAGGGCGGACGATGGCTGGGACCGCCGCTTGGCCCCCATGGCCAAAAGGACGGCGCAAAGGCGGCCCCGCGCGCGGCTGAGTGGGGTCTACACTCAATGGCACCGTCCTGGCGTGCCACGAGTCGTGGCCAGGGTGGAGAGGTATCAGTGCAGGCAGTCAAGCCAACCGCGCCCCCGCGTCTCATCCAGGGCGGCATGGGCGTTGGAGTTTCGAGCTGGCGGCTCGCTCGGGCGGTCGCCACCCGAGGGCACCTGGGCGTCGTCTCGGGTGTCGCCCTCGACTCTGTCCTCGTACGCAGGTTGCAGGGTGGCGATGCGGACGGAGTGCTGCGGCGCGCAATCGCCGAGTTTCCCATTCCCGAAATCGCCGAGGACGTGCTGACCCGTTTCCTCCGTGTCGCCGGTTCCGGCGGCCGTCGCTACCGCCTGCTGCCCATGCAGACGCACCGCAGTGGCGCGGCGCGCAATGACGTCACGGTACTCGGCGCGTTCGTCGAGGTGACACTCGCCAAAGAGGGGCACGGCAACCCGGTCGGCATCAATCTGCTCACCAAGGTTCAGCTGCCCACGCTGGCAACACTCTACGGGGCGATGTTGGCCGGCGTCGACTACGTGCTGATGGGTGCGGGCATTCCCCGTGAGATCCCTGGAATCCTCGATGCCCTGGCGGCCGGCCGACCCGCAACCCTGCGCCTCGACGTCACCGGCGCCGACCGTGACGCCGCGCCCGTGCTTCGCCTGGACCCGGCGCGCTACGGCACCACGCCGCATCTGCGCCGTCCCGAGTTCCTTCCGATCGTGTCGTCACACACTCTCGCCACCATGCTGGCGCGCAAGTCGACGGGCGCCGTCGCGGGCTTCATCGTCGAGGCCCCGATCGCCGGCGGACACAACGCACCGCCGCGCGGTACGCCGACATACGACGACGACGGCCAGCCGATCTACGGAGAGCGTGACCATGTTGACCTGGAGGTCATGCGCGGTCTCGGGCTTCCGTTCTGGCTGGCCGGAGGCATGTCTACCCCGGAGAAGGTGATCGAAGCCGAGGAGCATGGCGCAGCGGGCGTCCAGGTCGGCTCCCTCTTTGCCTACTGCAACGAGTCGGGAATCGCACCCGAGCTTCGTCGAGCAGTGATCGACCAGGTGTGTGCCGGTCAGGTGCGCGTGCACACCGACCCGGTGGCGTCGTCGACGGGCTACCCGTTCAAGGTGGTGACCGTTCCGGGCACGGGATCGGAGCACGATGTGTACCAGGCCCGCACCCGGATCTGCGATCTCGGCTACCTGCGTGAGGCCTACGTCGACCCCAAAGGTGGCGTCGGGTATCGCTGCTCGGCTGAGCCGGTCAATGTCTACGTCGGCAAGGGAGGGCTGCTCGAGGACACCATCGGGCGGAAGTGCCTGTGCAACGGCCTCACCGCAACCATCGGGCTCGGCCAGGTCCAGAAGGGCGGGGCGCCCGAACCGCCGCTGGTCACGAGCGGCGACGAGCTGACCGCGCTGAGAACCCTGACCGGCGACGACGGCCACAACTACTCGGCGTCTGACGTCATCGACTACCTCCTGCCCGTCAGGCCGGCTGCGGCGTCTTCGGCCCCGGGGCCGAGCCTGCCGTCGACCGCCCAGCAACGGCGTCGGTGAACACGGGACCGACCGCCGCCACGTCACACACCGCACATTCACCGTCCACACCGACCCTCCACCTGGACGTTTCGCGGGAGCGAGTGCTGAAGCGGGCGGCGGAGCTCATCGCTACGGCGTGGCGGAGCTTCGATCAACCTCGCGACTGGCAACCCTCGGCGGACGACCAGACCACAGATCTCTTTGCCGTCGCCCTTCCGGAGGAGGCGTCGCCGGCCCTCTCCGTCATCGACGATGCCGCCCTCGTCCTCGATGAGAGCATTACCCCGACGCGCCCCCGATACTTCGGCTTCGTCGGGGCCTCGGGCCTGGAGATCGGCGCTGTCGCCGACTTCATGGCGGCGTGCTTCGACGTGAACCTCGCCGTGGACGCCGCGGCAGCGACCCGGATCGATCGGCTGGCGGGGCAGTGGGTGGCGACCTTTGTCGGCTATCCGAAGGAGGCCGCGGTCACCTTCACGAGTGGTGGCACCCTCAGCAACCTGACGGCGCTGACAGCTGCTCGCGAGCGCGCACTGGCCGGCACCCGTCGCCGCGGCATGTCCGGAGTGCGCGCCGCGGTGTACACGTCGCGTGACGCTCATCACAGCGTTGTTCGAGCCGCCGAAGTCCTCGGCATCGGCTCGAACTGTGTCCGCAGCATTGCGGTGGATGCGCGCCGCCGCATGATCCCGGAGGCTCTTGCGGCGGCGATCAGCCGCGACCGCGACGAGGGCGTCACCCCGGTGGCCACGATTGCCACCGCCGGCACCACTCTTGTGGGCGCG
>JALYTM010000352.1 GCA_030854305.1 Candidatus Dormiibacterota bacterium | reverse complement strand
GCCCAGCGCGCGCCAGCGAGGGCGGTGGACCGTCACCGCAACCGCAGCAGCCGCCAGCGACAGGAGGCCGAGGGACACCGCGGGGCCGTCCGCCTGCAGGATGATGGACTGGTTAACCATCCGCGGGTCCACCGCGAGCGCGACAGCGACGACCACGCCCGCGAGCGGTCCCGCGAGACGCCAGCCGAGGATCGCGCCACTGCCGACGCCCAACACGGCCCACCCCACCATGACCGCGCGTCCGGCCGCGATCGACCCCCCCAGCCAGTTCCACACCGGCTCGCTCAGGAGGAGGAAGGCAGGCGGCTGCGAGCTGTACACCGAGGCGAACAGGGGGTTCCCAGCGCGCATCGACCGCATCGAGAGCCAGTACACGCCCTCGTCGAAGTCCAGCGGCCCGGTGCCGAGATGGGGCAGCCGGGTGACCACGACGGTCACCAGGACGAGGACGATCACGCCGATCGGAAGGGCGCGGTCAACCCTCGGGCGTTTCATTCCCGGCGGAGTGTAGGGGCCCGGTCGGATATCCTCCCTCACGTCGATGAACAATTCCACGCTGCCCGGGTGGCACAGACCGCGGCGCCGGTGACCGCGCTGGGCCGCAGAGCCGCGTCGGGTGCGGGACACGCCGTCCGCGCCCCGTCCGGTGGGTCGCGTGCGCTGGTGGTCGTTCCCACCTACAACGAGATCGAGAACCTGCCAACGCTCGCGGCCGAGGTCCTCGCCCAGGGCGAGGAGTTCCACCTGCTGGTGGTCGACGACGCGTCACCCGACGGCACCGGACGGCTTGCCGACGATCTCGCTGCCGGAAATCCGCGCATCAGCGTCCTCCATCGCGCTCGCAAGGAGGGTCTCGGTCCCGCCTACATCGCGGGGCTCACGCAGGGGCTGGCGGGCGGGTTCGACTTCCTGCTGATGATGGACGGCGACCACTCACACAACCCCCGCGACCTCCGGCGGCTCCTGGCCGCCACCCGCGACGGAGGCGCCGACATCGCGGTGGGTTCACGGTGGACCGAGGGCGGGGGGACCGCCGGGTGGCCATGGTACCGGCGCATGCTCAGCCACGCCGGCTCGATGTACGTCAGGACCGCGCTGGGCGTGCCCCTGCACGACATCACCGGCGGGTTCCGCTGCATTCAGCGGTCGGCGCTGGAGGAGCTGGACATCGCGTCGATCCGCTGCTCGGGATACGCCTTCCTCATCGAGCTCAACTACCGGGCGGCACTGCGCGGGCAGCGCATCGACGAGCTGCCGATTCTCTTCACCGAACGGGTGATGGGGAGCAGCAAGATGTCGATACGGATCGTGCTCGAAGCGGTGCTGCGCGTACCGCTCCTGCGAATCACCACCCCACGCGCCATGGCTCGCGTGGCCGACCTGCGAGGGCTCGGCCGGCAGCAACGTCTGTGAGGCCTCTCAGGCGCGCCGTGGACAACTTCATCGGAGGGCACACATGGACGTGATCCGCAACCAACACGACACGCAGCAGGGCTCTCCGGAGAACTTCACCGGGGAGGTGTGGATCGACGCGATCGCCATCAGCGACGGCAGCTCACGGCTCCGCGCCAACAGCGTGCACTTCGCGCCCGGGGCGCGCACCGCATGGCACGCGCACAACAACGGCCAGACACTTCACGTCACCGAAGGGGTGGGTCGAGCGCAGGCTCGCGGCGGCCCGCTGCACGAGATCCACGCCGGCGACGTCGTGGTCGCCGCGGCCGGTGAGTGGCACTGGCACGGAGCGGCGCCGCATCGCTTCATGACCCACATCGGCATGTCCGACACCGGCACCGGCACGGGCGACACCACATGGGGAGACCAGGTGAACGATGCCGACTACCGCGCCGACGCCGGCTGACCGAGGCGGCTGGGGATCATGTCCTACCATGCGGCGAGAGGTCGGTCTCCGCGCCGCTGGTGCACCGCCGCCGTCCGCTCCCCGAAGGAGGAATCTCACCGTGAATCGGCTTCGCCTGACCGGGCTGACAGCGGCCCTTGCCGTCGCCTTCGCGCTCAGTGCCTGCGGCAGCGTCGCCGTGACCGCCGACAGGGCCGCGCCGACCTGGTACCCCGGTGGCGAGGAGGTGATCACGCCCTTCCCGGGCCAGACGACACCGGTCTCGGGTGCGTCCGCCCCGGCGGCCACGGCGACCCCCGCGCCGGACATCGGCAAGGGCCAGGCCAATGGGCTGGCC
>JALYTM010000351.1 GCA_030854305.1 Candidatus Dormiibacterota bacterium | reverse complement strand
ATCCCGTCTTGCCCCTGGCGCGCCTGCGCGCACGTGGGGAGCTTGTCGAAGTCCGTGCGGCCGATCCGCGCTTCACGCCCGGGGAGGCCGCGGCCTATCTCAACGACGTGATGACCTTGGGACTTACTGCCCCGGATGTCGCCACGCTGGAGGGACGGACCGAAGGCTGGATCGCCGCGCTCCAGCTCGCTGGCCTCTCGATGCAGGGGCGCGACGACAACCCCGCATTCATCGCCGGGTTCGCCGGCGATGACCGCTACATCGTGGACTACCTCGTAGAGGAGGTCCTGGCACGCCAGCGCACCGACGTCCGAGACTTCCTGCTCACGACATCCGTCCTGGAGCGGCTCACCGGCCCGCTCTGCGACGCCGTCACCGGACGGGCCGGCGGCAAGGCGGCCCTCGTGGCGCTCGAACGAGCCAACCTGTTCCTCGTCTCGCTCGACGACAGGCGACAGTGGTACCGCTACCACCACATGTTCGCCGACGTCCTCCACGCGCACCTGCTTGAGGAGCGCGGCGACGAGGTCGCCGAGCTTCACCGGCGCGCCAGCGCCTGGTTTGAGGCCAACGGCGACACGTCGCAGGGCATCAGCCACGCTCTGGAAGGCGACGACTTCGCTCGAGCCGCGGACCTCATGGAGCTCGTCATGCCAGTGATGCGCCGTGAACGGCGGGAGGCCGAGTTCGCGCGCTGGGTGCGCGCATTACCCGACGAGGTGGTGCGGGTCCGGCCGGTGCTCGGCATCGCGTTCGTCGGTGCACTGGCACGGGTGCCGGACTTCGACGCTGTCAGCGAGCGGCTGGCGGACATCGAACGCTCTGTGCGCTCGGAGGGCGGCACCTGGGCGAAGCAGCCACCGCCCGGCCTGGTCGTCGTCGACGAAGGCGGATACCGGTCCCTTCCGGCCAGCATCGAGATGTACCGGGCCGCGCTGGCGCTTGCGCGCTCTGACCTGGACGGCACCACGGCGCACGCTCGGGAAGCGTTATCGCTGACGCCGCCAGACGACGACGTCACCCGAGCCGCAGCCGGCGCGCTGGCCGGGCTCGCCTCGTGGACCACCGGCGACCTCGCCGGCGCTCACGCCGCCTACACCCAGACCGTCGCAGGGCTGGCAAGCGTCGGGCTCCTCGCCGACGTCCTCGGCTGCTGCATCACCCTCGGCGACATCCGTCGCACCCAGGGGCAACTCAGTGACGCCATGCGCACCTACCAGTGGGCCCTGGACCTGGCAGGCCCGAAGCCGGGCGGTGTGCCCTTGCAGGGAACGGCTGACATGCACGTCGCGATGGCGGAAGTGTTGCTCGAGCGCGATGACCTCGCGGCTACCGCGGAACACCTAGCCATCAGCGAGCGTCTCGGTGAGCACAACGGGTTGGCGCAGAACCCGTACCGATGGCGGGTCGTCACGGCCCGGCTGCGGGAAGCCGAAGGCGACCTCGACGGCGCACTCGAGCTGCTCGACGCAGCAGTCCGTGTCTATGCCGGCGACTACTCCCCGAACGTCCGGCCGGTTCCCGCGGTGCGGGCACGGCTCCGGCTTCGGCGCGCCGAGCTGGGTCACGCCAGCGCGTGGGCCGACGAACGGCAGCTGCACACCGGCGACGAGCTGTCGTACCTGCGCGAGTACGAGCACCTCACCCTCGCACGGCTCCACTTGGCCCGGTACCACGCCGAGCGGAACGACACCGCGCTCGACGAGGCGCTCAGCCTACTCGAGCGGCTACTGCCCGCGGCCGTAGAAGGTGAGCGGGGCAGCAGCGTCCTCGAGGTCCTGGTCCTGCAGGCGCTAGCTCATCACGCACGGCGGGATGTGCCGGCAGCCCTCGGGGCACTGCAGCGCGCCGTCGGGCTCGCGGAGCCAGAGGGGTTCGTGCGCGTGTTCGCTGACGAGGGGGCGCCGATGGCGTTCCTGCTGAAGGCCCTGACCGAACCGGGAGTCGCCCGCGGCTACGTCCGCCGCGTGCTGGCCTCGGCGGTGGGGACGGAGCATCGCCCCGCGGATGCGACGGCGCTCGTCGAGCCCCTGAGCGCTCGCGAGCTCGACGTGCTCCGGCTGCTCGGGACCGACCTTTCTGGGCCCGACATCGCCCGCGAGCTGTTCGTGTCGCTGAACACCCTGCGCACGCACACCAAGAACATCTACTCCAAGCTCGGCGTGACCAGCCGCCGGGCCGCTGTCCGCCAGGCGCACAACCTCAACC
>JALYTM010000067.1 GCA_030854305.1 Candidatus Dormiibacterota bacterium | reverse complement strand
GGCTACCACCTGGCGCGGGCCGACGTCGCCGACCTGTTCACAGAGGTGACACTGTCCGCCGCGTCGGTGCGGATGGAGAACACCGCCGACGAGCTCATCCGGATGATGTCGACCCACTCGTTCTATGAGCAGCTCGCGCCCGAACAACGCCAGGCGCTCGGCGACGAGTACCTGGCGCTCGAGCGTGCGGAGGGGCGGTTGTTCCGCTCCACCACCGCGGCGCTGCTGGTGACCGCGCGCCGCTCCGGCTGACGCCGATCGGCGACCGCGGGTCAGGCGCCGGACCCGCCTGCCTGACGCCGCGCCGCCACCCGCAGACGAGTGGCGTTCATGCGCTCTGCCCGGCCTGCGCCAGCACAGTGTCCATCGTCTCCATGATCGAGATGGTCTCGTCCAGCGGCATCAACGGACTCTCCACGTCACCCGCGGCCAGCCGACGCGCGACCTCGTCGGCCTGGTGGTGAAGGCCTCTGCCCGCCTGCACCGACTCGACGCGGCTCGGGTCGCCCTTTCTGGGCACGAGCGTAACGGTCGCGGGAGCGTAGAAGTCGCCCTCGATCTCGATCCTCGCATCGCTGCCGACGATCACGGCACGCGCAGGACTCTTCGCGCGCAGAGTGCACGTCAGCACGGCCTGGGCGCCGCTGTGGTAAACCGAAGAGCATGGATGTCTGCGCATCCACTCCGGTGAACGCCAGGTCGCTCATGGTTACGATCCGGCTGGGCGTGCCGAGCACCATCGACGCAAACGAAACCGGGTACACGCCGAGATCCAGCAGCGTGCCGCCGCCCAGCTCCGGTGCGAACAGTCGGAACCCGCATCCTCGGCGAACCACTGACCGTGGTCCGCAGTCACAGTGACGACGTCGCCGATCACGCCACGCGCGAGCCAGTCCCGGATCACGGCCACGTGTGGCAGGAACCGAGTCCACATCGCCTCCATGGCGAACAACCCGTTCTCCCTCGCCACCCGAACAATCTCGCGGGCCTCGGTGGCGTTCATCGTGAAGCTCTTCTCAACCAGTACATGCTTGCCGGCCCGCAGCGCGAGGATCGCGTTGCCATGGTGGTGCGGGTGCGGCGTTGCAACATAGACGACGTCGACGTCGGGATCGGCCACCAGCGCCTCATAGCTGGCGTGCCGCCTGGCCACGCCGAACTCGTCGCCGAAGCGGTCTGCGGATCGCTGGCTGCGCGACCCGACCGCGACGAAAAGGCCGGAATCGGTCAGCCGGAGATCGCTCACGAACGCCGCCGCGATCCCACCCGTTCCGAGAATTCCCCACCGCACTGGGCTGTCTGCCACGTCTGCGTCCCTCCGTCGGCCTGTACCGATGATCAGCCTACGGCCGAGCGCCGGTTTCCAGCACAGAGGCCAAGCGTTCCAGTGAGCTGGGTCGCAGCACCCAAGACGGCAACGGCCTCGACGCCACTCACATCGCCACCAGAATGCGTCGTATCCGAGTTCCTCCCTCAGCGTCGCCACCTCGCCCGTCCCAGCCCTGACCCCACGGGCCGCCCCGGCGCCGCGTACGCTTGACGCCGACCCCACCAGAAGCAGACGTGAGGACGCCATGCCCGAAGAGATTGACGACACCACAGCGGCAGAGGTTGGACATGCGCTGATCCGCTGGCTCACCGACGAGGACCCGGCGGGCGTCGCGCGCTTCGTGCCCGGCCTTGCCCCGGTCGACGACGCGAGGGCGACACGCCTCGGTCAGGCCGTGGTGTCCCTGCTGCAGCAGCTCGACGTCGCCTGAGACCCGGTGCCTCCGGTCGTGAGGCCACCGGAGCACCAGGCTCGAGCCGAAGACGGCGGGGAGCGTCGTCGCCGGGGTGGCCAGGCGCTTGATGGTCGACCTCGAGAAACCGGTGCAGGCCACGATGGAGGCCGCCGAGACACCCTGGTGGCGGTAGCCATCACTGGTCAGGAGTCGAACCCGAGCCCGAGTCGATCGAGGGACCGCAGCCAGAGATTGCGTCGCCCCGCCGAGCGGTCTGCCTGGGCGAGGCTCCATCGCGTCGCCTGGATGCCCGCGTACGCAAAGGGCTCGGGCGGGAAGGGGAGGGGTCGCTCATGCACGCTGCGCAACGCGGTCCGCTCGGTGTTCTCGCCATCGAGAAGATCCAGCATCACGTTCGCACCGAACCGGCTCGCGCCGACGCCGAGGCCCGTGTACCCGAGTGCGTACGCCACCCGTCCACTGAACGCTGAGCCATAGAAGCCGAAGAAGCGGGTGCAGGTGTCGATCGCCCCGCCCCAGCGATGCGTGAAGCGAATGCCCTGCAGCTGGGGGAACGTCTCGAAGAAATGCGACGCGAGTCGATGGAACGTGGCCGGCCGCTGGTCGTAGGTGGCGCGCACGTGGCGGCCGAAGTGGTAGATGGCGTCGTAGCCGCCCCAGAGGATTCGCCCGTCAGCGGTCATCCGGTAATAGTGGAACTGGTTGGTGACGTCGCTGACGCCGGCGCCGCTGTGCCAGCGAATCGTCTTCCTCTGTTGTGATGAGAGCGGCTCGGTGACCAGAACGTAGTCATAGACGGGCACCGTGAACAAGCGCAGGCGGCGGACCAGGGACGGGAATGCGCTTGTTCCCAATGCCACCTGGCGAGCGCTGACGTCGCCTTTGGGTGTGGCCACTCGGACGCCGCGACCCGACAGCTGGAGAGCGGCAACGGGTGTGTGCTCGACAATACGGACGCCGGCGTTTTCGGCGGCGTCGGCAAGGCCCCATGCCAGACGCGCCGGGTCCACCATCGCTGTTTCCCGCTCCCATACACCGGCGAGGTAGGTCGGCGAGTCGATTTCAGCGCGGACGGCGTCGCGGTCCAAAAAGTCACCGGGCTCATCGCGGAGCCATGCAACCTGGTGCGACTGTGTCGCCACCGATAGCGCGCCGTTGCGGCGCAAGTCGCACGCGATGCCGCGGGACCGCACGGTTGTCTCGATCTCGTCGAGGTTCTGGCACCCGAGGCGGTCCAGCGTGGGGTATTCGTCGGGGTAGCGGAGCCTGCCGTTGGCCTCGCCGTGGGTGAGGCTCGACGAGCAGAAGCCACCATTACGCCCGCTTGCCGCCCAGGCGATCCGTCCGCCCTCGAGCAGGATTACGTCACGGTTGGGGTCGCGTTCCTTGGCGAGCAGCGCCGTCCAAAGCCCGGAAAAGCCACCGCCGACGATTGCCAGGTCGGTTGAAGCACTGCCGGTCAGCGGGGGGCGAGGCACGGGACGCTCCTCGCTGTCGAGCCAGTAGACGCGCGGCTGTGCGTCAGCGAGGGCGCGGTCGATATCGGCGGGTGACGTGAGAGGCCGAGCTCGGCTTCGCGAGCCCATCAGCGAGGGCGCAGGCCGAGCGCTCGCTGCAGCTCCCGGATCGGCTCCGCTGGAGGCCGGAAATCGGCAAGAAGTCCAGCTGAGCAGCAACGTCGCAGTGCCCATACGATGCGCGGGTGAGTGTCAGCGACGGCGCCGGGACCGTGAACCACGACCAAGCGCATCACCGCTTCATCGTGACGGACGGCGACGCGGTCGCCGAGCTCACCTACCGGTGGAACCACGAGAGGCTGGTTCTTGTGCACACCGGCGTCCCTCCCAGACTCGGCGGCCGTGGCGTCGGCGGCCGGCTTGTCGAGGCCGCCGTTGAGCGAGCCGCTGCCGAGGGGCTGACGGTGGTGCCCCTGTGCCCCTTCGCGCGTCGTTGGTTGCGGGAACGACCTGATGTGGCGAAGACGATCACGATCGACTGGTCGACGCGCGAAGATCACTGAGCGACCCAAGTCAGCTCCGTCCAGCCCTCGGCGGTGGTTATTCACAGCTGGGACGGGTAGAACCCCACCCGAGCGAGCGGTTCGACCAGCTCCTGTTCCTCGTAGGCCAGGTGGGAAAGCAGTGCGTCGGACAGGTAGTCCATCGCCGACGAGAGGGCGGCGAAGCCGTCGTCGGGGTTGGCGATGTGGGCCACGAGAGCATGATCGACCGCCTCGATGGCTTCATGGATCACTGAAATGTTCATCGACGAGACGCCCGATGACGGCTGCAAGGGCGGGATCCGCCTGGGCGAGGTGAGGGAACACCGAGGCGTCCTCCAGCCCATGGGGGCGGTGACGAGAGCGCAGTAGCGAAGACAGAATGCGCCGAGCGCCCAGTTGTTCTGGCGAAGGGCCATCTCGCGGAGCGCGGCGCGCGCGTCGGCCGCGGTCAACGCCCCCTCGACGACCTGGGCAAGGACGTCCTGGAGCTCGGTCAGCTCGGCGCGCAGGACATTGTGTACGTCGATGAGATGCTTCCCGGCCAGCTGGCCTCGCCGTGTGTAGCTCACCTCCGCACCGGACGGCACGCGATGCGGTCTGGTCGCATCGTCCCACGGCACCTTGGTACTGCGCCGCACGCCGTCATCGATGGTTGGCGTCAAGCCAAGGCGTGCGTATTCCGACTCCGGCGCCGGCTCGTCGTCGACGTTGCCGGGCCGCGGCCCGGCAACCGCTGCTGGGACCTCCGGTTTCACCTCGCGCCCGACGCCGGCCTCGCGGCTTCGCCCGGCAGTCACGGCCTCGCGCACCGCCGGCACCACGTCGGCTGCAAACGACTCGATGAGCGCGGCGTCGTCCGCCATGACGATGAACGTAGAGAACCCGTCCTCGAGAGCCAGCCGGGCCATCTCCTCGACCCAGGTTCCCGGAGGTCCATCGAACGCTGGGTGGCCGGACGACCCGCCGCTGATGTTGAGCAGCCTGCGAATCGCCGCGGGCTTGCGGCCGGCGGCCACTGCCGCCTCATCGATGGCCTGGTTTCCCGACACCAACGCGCCGGGTTCGAGGTAGGGAGCGAGGGATGCCACCCGTCTCCCTTGCGGCCCGCCAGGTTCAGCATCCGCGGCTTGTATGCTCCGATCCATATCCGCACGTCGTGCAGAGCGCCCGCGCCGCGGGCGGCGCCGTGCAGCTCGTAGTAGCGGCCCGTCATAGTTGGCGCGGCCACCGGCGTTCGTCTCCCAAAGCAAGCGAATGACGTCGATCGTCTCCTCGGGCGCATCGACGCCCTGCCCGGAGGTGAGGCGACGCCCCCATGCCCGCGACCGCATCCCAGAAGCCGCCCGCGCCATCACCGCCGGCTGGCGCAGAGGCAGGTTCATCACGTTGGGCGTCAGCCTGATTCGCGTGGTGCGTGCCGCCACGAACCACAGCAGCGTCCATGTGTCGAGGAATCGTGGTTGGTATGGGTGGTCCTGCACGGTCACGAGGTCGATCCCAACCCGCTCCGCGACAAGGCTCAGCTCGACGGCACGTGCCGCGACATCAGCCGCACCGGTGATGAAGACCCCGAACTCGAGATCGTGTCCGTAGTCGGTCATTCGTTCCCATTCATCGCGCCGGCGGACTTCCGTCCACGATATCAGCGGTAGGCATCGCCAGCGTTGTGCGGTGGCGGCGTGCACCTCCGTCCCACATTCTCGTCGCCGCGGCCGCTACTCCGCCTGCGTTGCGTGGTGTCGGGTGGCCTCAGTTGAAGGGAACGAAGTAGTAGCCACCCGAGGAGATAGTCGGGAACAAGGTCACCCTGGATGTCACCGAGGTCATCGACCACTGCGGCGACACCATCGTCCACGCCCTCTTCTGGGCGCTGCCGCACTTTTGCTGTTTTCGGTCATTCCGTGCGCGAATGTCTTTCGCGGAACAGGACGTCTCGCAAGAACTCAGTTGCAGCGGCGAAAGAGCGCTCGTCAGTGTGAGCATCGTACGCGACCCCAGAAGTGGTTCCGGGCGCGGCGTGCCTGTGCGTGAACCCGTGCACAGCACCGCCGTACATGATCAACTCCCAGTCGGCTTTGGCCTGGTTCATCTCCTCCGCGAAGGCGATCACGTCCGGCAGTGGAACGTGCGGATCCAAGGCGCCATGGCACACGAGTACCCTTGCTTTGACCGATCCCGGCTGGGCCGGCTTTCGGGTCTTGAGGGATCCGTGAATGCTGGCCACCCCCGCCACGTCACTGCCCACGCGCGCAAGCTCGAGCGCCGCCATGCCTCCAAAGCAGAACCCGATGACAGCAAGCCGCCCATCAATCTCCGGCAGGCTCGCCAACGCCTTCAAACCCACCCTTCCCCGCTGACGCAAGGTGTCCGGGTTCTCACGGAGGCTCATGACGCACTTCATCACCCGCTCCCGATCGCCCGCGATGCCATCGCCGAACATGTCCGCCGCGAGTACCACGTACCCCAGGGCGGAGTAACGGAGCGCTTGGTCCTTGGCATGGTCATCGAGCCCCCCGCCGCCGTGAATGAGCAGGATGCCGGGACGGGCCGCCGGATTCGTGTCGTCCCAGGCGACCAACCCGGTCAACGAGGTCATCTGGTCGGCGTACGACACTGAGCGGGTGCGGATTGCCATCGGTAAGCTCCCTTTGGAGACGCAACACTTGGCCGGGCGAGAACGAAGGCTGAGAGGTGCAGGACGGGTGACGCTACAACGGGTGGGTCTCGGCGAGTGGTGGTCCAAGAACTTTCATCCAGGCGCCGTGGGCGATCGCGCCGTAGGCGTCGGGATCGATCGCGCCGGGGGCGAGCTCGGCAACACCCTCGAAGAAGCGCTCCATACCTGCGGGCGTGAACATGACGAGGAGCCTCGCCGGTCCATCACCGACATTCTGGAAGCAGTGAGGTGTGGCGCGCGGGATGAACATGAACGAGCGGGTTGGAGCGTCGAACATGCGGTCATCCGCCTTGAAACGCACGTGGCCGTCGAGCACGTACCACATCTCGTCCTCGCGGACGTGCAGGTGCAGCGGAGGCCCCTGCATCGGGGCAATGACGTTCTCGAATGCCGTGAACGTCCCGTTGGTGGTCTCGGCGCGTGCCTTGAATGTGAGCGGGCCGCCGACCGGGCCACGAATCGTCTCGCCTGCGCCGGGAAGGATCACGAATGGGGTCACCACAACAGCCACAGCGGCTACCTGGGCTCCGGGCCGACGGCAACGCTGGTTCGCACAGGGTCGGGCATGACAATCCTCTCTCGGCACTGAATAGAGTCGAACTCTATAAAGTGATACTATGCGCCGATGAGCGAGCCTGTCAAGGGCAAGAGCGAGGGTGGTCGCCGTCGCGAGGAGCGAGCCCGATTGACCCGCCATCGAATCGTTGAGGCGGCCATCCGACTCTTCCTCGAACGGGGTTACGTCGCCACCACCGTGGAAGCGATCGCTCGCGAGGCCGGCGTCGCTCCAGCCACCGTCTAT
>JALYTM010000066.1 GCA_030854305.1 Candidatus Dormiibacterota bacterium | reverse complement strand
CGCGTCACCTGCCGCCCACTCTGCGCGCGCGCCGGCAGGTTCAGCGGCGACGGCTGGTCGGGGAGGAGGAGATCGCCGCGCTGCTGTCGCCGGGACTGCCGCCGGGCCAGTGGGACGCCATCGCCTCGGTCGCCCGGGGGCGGCGTCCGGCGCGCTGACGCCGGCGCCGTCGGTCAGGCGGCCGCGAGCTTTCCTCGCACGCGAAGCTCATCGATGTAGGCGGCCAGCCCCTCCTGCCAGGGAGGCAGTGGCGCCTCGCCGAGCCGGCGCCACGCGGCGTTGTCGAGAACCGAGTAGGACGGCCGCTGAGCTCGAGTCGGGTACTCCGCGGTGGTGATCGGGGCGGCGGTCACCTCCAGCCCGGCATCTGCGAACACGGCATTGGCGAACCCGTGCCACGTGGTGCTGCCGCTGTTGGTGAGGTGGAAGGTTCCGGTCTGACCGCTCCCCACAAGGCGGAGCAGCGCCGGGGCGAGGTGACCCGTCCACGTGGGCGCACCGGTCTGGTCGGCGACCACGCGTGGGGAGGTGCCGGCGCGCCCCAGCCGCAGCATGGTGAGCACGAAGTTGGGACCATCGCGTCCGTAGAGCCAGGACGTGCGCACCACCTGGTACCGCGGCGCGTTTGCCCGCACCACCTCCTCCCCGGCGAGCTTGCCTCGTCCGTACGCCGATCGCGGCGCCGGCGCTCGCAGCTCATCGATGGGGCTCGACCCGTCGCCGGGGACCACGTAGTCGGTGCTGAGGTGGGTCAGCAACACGCCGGCGTTCGCACAGGCAGCGGCGAGGATGCCCGGCGCCTCGGCGTTCAGCGCCCACGCGGCCCGCTCCTCGATCTCGGCGTCGTCGACCCGCGTCCAGGCGGCGCAGTTGATGAGCGCGTCAGGGCGATGCTCCGCCAGCGCCAACCGCACCGACGCCGGGTCGGTGACATCACAGGCGTCGCGCCCGAGTGCCACCACCGCCACGCCGCCGAGGCCGTCGAGGTCTCCCAGGGTGGCGCCGAGCTGGCCCCGACCCCCGGTGACCAGGACCCTCATCAGCTCCTGGCCGATTCCAGCGGCTTGTAGTTGCGACGGTAGAAGTCCCAGAACTCGCCCGACTTCAGCGGCCGCCACCACTCCTCGTGGTCGCGGTACCAGCCGGCAGTGTCTCGTGCGCCCTGCTCGAACGGCACCTGCGGTTCCCAGCCCAGGCTGCGAAGTCTGCTGCTGTCGACCGCGTAGCGGCGGTCGTGGCCGAGCCGGTCGCGGACGTGCTGCTTGAGTGTCGCCGGCTTGCCGAGGGCGTCGAGCACGGCGTCGGCGACCGCGACCCCGCTGACCTCCCCACCGAACCCGATGTTGTAGACCTGACCGGGGGTACCCGAGCGCAGGGCTGTGTCGATCCCCCGGGCGTGGTCGGACACGTGCAGGTAGTCGCGGACCGCGCCGCCGTCGCCGTAGATCGGGAGCGGGACGTCATCGATGGCATTGGTGACGAACAGCGGGATGATCTTCTCGGGGTACTGGTACGGCCCGTACGTGTTGGAACCGCGGGTGACGATGGCGGGGAACGCATACGACTCGCGGTACGCGCCCACCAGCATTTCGCCCCCGGCTTTGCTCGCGGAGTAGGGGCTGCGCGGTCGCAGGGCGTCGTCCTCCCGACTGTGCCCGGACTCGACGTCGCCGTACACCTCGTCGGTGGACACGTGCAGGAACCGTTCGTGCCCGGCGCGACGCGCCGCCTCGAGGAGGACGTAGGTGCCGTATACGTCTGTCTGGATGAACTGTCCGGGCGCCTCCAGCGACCGGTCAACGTGCGACTCGGCGGCAAAGTTCACCACCACGTCGACCTCGGACGTCAGCCGATCCATCAACAATGGGTCGCAGATGTCGCCGTGCACGAACCGGTAGCGTGGACTGTCGGACACTGAAGCCAGGTTGTCGAGGTTGCCGGCGTAGGTGAGCTTGTCCAGCACCAGCACCGAGTCGCCGGTGCTCGCGATCGTCTGCCGCACGAACTCGCTGCCGATGAAGCCGGCTCCGCCGGTGACCATCAGTCTCATCGGCCTGCCTCACGCATCAGATGTTCTGGATCCGCCAGTCGAAGCCGATCCGACCGTCGTCCCACGCGATGCGGCCCTCGTCGGGGTCGGCGGCGTCGTACGGCTCGGTGACGTAGTACACCAGGTGCACGTCGGTCAGGCCGAGACACTGGTAGCCGTGGCCGACACCGGGCGGAATGGCCACCATCCGCGGCGAGTTCTCGCCGAGGATCAGCGACTGGATGGTCCCGGCCGTCGGCGAGTCCTCGCGCAGGTCGACCAGGACCACGCGCGCGTTGCCGATCACGATGTCCCAGTAGTCCCACTGCCGCTTGTGCCAGTGGAACGCCTTGACCAGCTCCGGTGGGTTGCCGCCGCGTGCGTAGACGAGGCTGCGCGACATCTGCGCGAATGGCTGCTCGGGCAGGAACGGACGTCCCTGGTCGTCGGTGTCACCGCGCTTCAGCTGCTCGATGAAGAAGCCGCGTTGGTCGGTGTGCTTCACGTACGTCTTCACCATCACGTCGTGGATGCGCCCCTGCTTCTGCTCGGCACCACGCGCGGCCATGCCGGCGAGCACCCGCTCCATCGCGGGGGTCGGGGACATCCACGCCATCAGGTGAGCTCCACGCGGCTGTGGTCGCCGATCATCAGCTTGAACGCTCGCGGCCGGGCCGACGTCCGCGTGATCATACAGTCGCGACCGATCAGCGACGACTCGATCTTGCCATCGACGTCGTCGATGACACTGCGCTCGAGCACGATGCTGTGCTCGACCTCGGCGCGGCGGATGGTGCAGCCGTCGCCGATGGAGGTGTAGGGGCCGATGTAGGCGTCCTCCACAACGGTGCCAGTACCGATGATCGCCGGCCCCCGGATGCGGCAGTTGCGCAGCACGGCGCCGGCCTCGATGAACACCTTGCCGTCGAGGTGGACGTCGGGTCCCACGTCACCGGCGATCCGTCGGGGCGGGAGGTCGTCGAGCACGATCCGGTTGGCCTCGAGCAGGTCGTCGAGGCGCCCGGTGTCTTTCCACGTGGCGATCAGGGCCTCCGCCCCGGTGATCAGGTGCGGCTCGACCCGCGCTCCACTGTCGATGAGGTGCTGGATGGCGTCGGTGATCTCCAGCTCGCCGCGGGGGGAGTACTCGATGGCCTCGATGGCCTCGAAAATGCGACTGGTGAACAGGTAGACACCCACCAGGGCGAGGTCGCTGAGCGGCTTTTCGGGCTTTTCGACCAGCCTGGCCACGCGACCGTCGACCAACTCGGCCACCCGAACTGGCTCGGGTCCGGGACCTTGGCGAGCAGGATCATGGCGTCCGGGTGCGTCTGCTCGAACTGCCGCACCACCGGCACGATTCCCTCGCGGACCAGGTTGTCGCCGAGGTACATCACGAAGGGTTCATCGCCGAGAAACGGGCGCGCGATCAGCACCGCGTGGGCCAGCCCCAGCGGCTCCGCCTGCGGGATGTACGTGATCGACGCGCCGAACCGGCTCCCGTCACCCACCGCGGCCTCGACCTCGGCGCCGGTTTCGCCGGTCACGATGCCGATCTCCGTGACGCCGGCAGCAACCACCGCGTCGATGGCGTAGAAGAGGATGGGCCTGTTGCCGACAGGCACCAGCTGCTTGGCCGAGGTGTGCGTGATCGGGCGGAGCCGCGTTCCGCGGCCACCGCTGAGGATGAGTCCTTTCAACAGGAACGCCATCCTACACGGGAGTGTCGGCCACCCGGCGAAGCAAACCGCGATAATCCGACCGACCCCATGGCAGAAACAAACACGCAGTCCGGAGCCGCCGACGCCAACGACCCGTACGGCCCGGAGTACTACCACTCGCATTGTGGCCTGCTCCCGTACACCGCGGACTCGCAGCACTGGCTGCAGTTCTACGGCCATGCGGCCGATGAGATCGTGCGGAGCCTCACGCCCAAGCGCGTTTTCGACGCGGGCTGCGCGCTGGGTTTCCTGGTGGCGGCGCTGTGGGACCGCAACATCGAGGCGTACGGCCGCGACATCTCCGAATTCGCCATTTCCGAGGTACGGTCGGACGTGCGGTCGTACTGCTCGGTGGGCTCGATCGCCGACCCGATCGAGGGCGAGTACGACCTTGTTCTATGCATCGAAGTGCTCGAGCACATGCCCGAGGACGAGGCGCTGGAGGCGATCAGGATGATCACGAGGGCGGCCCCGCGCGTGCTGTTCTCGTCGACGCCGTCCGACTTCGACGAGCCCACCCACGTCAACGTCCGTCCGATCCGCTACTGGCTGCGCCACTTCGCCGATGCCGGCTTTGCGCCGGTGGTGACCTACGACACCACCTACCTCTGCCCCCACGGGATCCTGTTCGAGCGCAGTGAGGAGGGCAGGACCGACCGAGATTTGACGGCTTTCGGCGAGGTGGTGCGCCAGCGCATCGCCACCGCCGCCGAGGCGGCGAAGACCTTCGAGGTCACGGCGAAGCTCAACGAGATCAACGCCGTCCTCACGATGGAGATGGACTCGCGCCAGGCCGTGGAGGCAGCCTGGAAGCAACGCACCGACGCCCTCGAGGCGCGCGTTCATCAGCTGCAACGAATCGTCGTCGCGCCGCTGGGCGTCTACAGGCTCGGCCTTCGCGCGTCACGCGTGGCGTGGTGGACGGTCAGCATGCAGCTCCCCGACAAGCTGCACGAGCGCCGGGAACGCCGAGCGGCCCAGGAAGCGGCACGGCTCGACGCCGCGGTCGACGTGGAGGTGCCGGCGGTCGCCGCCCGCGAGGCCATCGCCCACCGGTTTGCCTCGAACGACCCGATCAGTACATTCGTCACTCCGGGCACCGACCGGCGGCTCAACATCGTCACCGACAGCGTGGGTGAAGGCTCGCTGTACGGGGGCGTTGGCACCGCCTTCGTCCTTGCGCGGCTGCTCGCAGAGCGGACCAACGCACGGCTTCGTCTGATCACCCGCACCGAGCCCGCCGATATCCACCGCGTCAAGGTGGTCCTCGAGGCACAGGGGCTGCCCTGGCCCGGCGAGATCGAGGCGGTCCACGCACCTCCGTTCGGCCCTATCAGCGTTCCCGTCCAGTCCGGGGACTTCTTCCTGACCACGTCATGGTGGACCACGCGCGCGACGCTCCCGTCCGTCCCCAACAACCGGGTCATCTCCCTGCTGCAGGAGGATGAGCGCATGTTCTATCCGTGGGGAGATGACCGAGTGCGATGCTCCGAAACCCTGGCCGACCCCGACCTGCACGTGGTGGTCAACAGCGAGCTGCTCTTCCGGCACCTCACGGAGGGCCCCGAGCCCCTGGCGGGGCTGGCGGCCCGCGCGCACTGGTTCGAGCCGGCCTTCCCCGCCAGACTGTTCCACGACGCCCCATCGCGCCCGCTGTCCGGGGACCGGCGCACGCTGTTCTTCTACGCGCGGCCGAACAACTACCGCAACCTCTACTGGCGGGGGTTGGAGGCTCTCACCGCCGCGATCGAGGAAGGTGTCCTCGATCCTGAGGCGTGGCGGTTCATCTTCGTGGGCAGGGACATCGGGAGGGTGGCGCTGCCCGGCCGGGTGGTCCCGGAGGTCCTCGAGAACCTTGCGTGGGACCGGTACGCCGAGGTGGTTCGGAGCGTGGACCTCGGCCTCGCCCTGATGGACACTCCCCATGTGAGCTACCCGCCGCTCGACCTGGCGGCGAGCGGTGCTGTGGTGGTGACCAACACCTGTGGTCTCAAGCAGTCACTTGACCAATACTCCCGCAACATCATCATCGTGCCGCCCACTGTGGATGCGATCGCACGGGGATTGGCAGCCGGCGTGGAGCTGGTCGCCGACGACGAGACCCGGCGGCGCAACACCGTCGAGTCGGGGATCCAACGCGACTGGCGTGCCACCCTGGAGACGACGATCGAGGCATGCGCCGGCTGGATCTCGGGGTAGGCCTCACCGTTGCTGCTCCAGGTCGCCGGCGTCCCCATCCCATACGAGCACCCTTGGAGCGCGACCTTCTACGAGCGACGGCGCGCCCTGGTCCAGCGAGCGCGGCACGTGGCGTACATCTACGAGCACCCCGACACCAGCTCGTTCCGCTACCGCGTGCTCAACATGGTGGAGGCGCTGAACGCCGCAGCTGAGCTGGACATCTCGGCATCATGGTTCACACGGGACGACATCGCGCGGGACATCGGGTTCATCGACAGGGCGGATGTCGTGGTGATCGCCCGCACCCGGTACGACGAGGGAATCGCTCGGGTGATCGCCAGGGCTCGGGCCCGGGGTGTGCGCGTCCTCTTCGACATCGACGACCTGGTGTTCAACCCCGACTACGTGCACCTCGTGGCCGACACGCTCGGCGTCAACCTCCGGGGTGACGAGGACTGGAACTTCTGGTTCGCGTACATCGCCCGCCTGGGGGCCACGTTGCGCGGTTGTGACGCCGCCATCGTCACCAACCCCTTCCTTGGGGAGCGTGTGGGGGAGTACGCCCCGGCGGTGCCCGTTCGCGTGGTACCCAACTTCCTCAACCGGATGCAGACCGAGGTGTCACGCTCGCTGGTCGCTCGCAAGCGGGTTGCCGGCTACCGCCGCGACGGGCGGGTTGACCTCGGGTACTTCAGCGGTACGCCGACCCACAACCGCGACCTGCTGATCGCGTCACCCGCGCTGGCCGCCCTGTTCGAGCGCTTCCCGTCCCTGCGACTGCGCATCGTCGGTTTCATCGACCTCAACGGCTACCTCGCGCCGTACCGGAGCCGCATCGAGATCTGCCCACTCCAGGACTACCTCAACCTGCAGAGACTGGCGGCTGAGGTGGAGCTGTCGATCGCGCCCTTGCAGCACAACGACTTCACCAACTGCAAGTCGGAACTGAAGTACTTCGAGGCCGCGGTGGTGGGGGTCCCGACCATGGCATCACCGACTTACACGTTCACCCGCGCAATTACCGACGGCGCCAACGGCTTCATCGCCGGGTCGGACGAGTGGGAGGAGAAGATCGCCGACTTCATCGGGTTCCTCGACCGCAACCCGGGTGGGTACGCGCAGCTTTCGGAGCGGGTGGTTACCGAATCCGAGGCGCGCTACGGCTGGGATCGCCAGGCCCGCGCCATCGAAGCGGCAGTCTTCGGCTGACCGAAACCCCCGCGAGCGCCGCGGGCGGCGAATGCTCGGTAGGATGCGGGGCAACGACCAACTCCGCAGCCCGGCACCGAGGCCCTGCTC
>JALYTM010000350.1 GCA_030854305.1 Candidatus Dormiibacterota bacterium | reverse complement strand
GTCCAGGGCGACGTCGACCGTCTCGAGGAGGCGCTGACCCCGTACCCCGAGGACGACGTGGACACCGTCTTCCTCGGTGACTTCTTCCAGGGCGGCGAGCCCGGGCGCGGGGGAGGTGCGGCGGCGGCCCGGATGGCCCGGTCCCGTCGCCACAGCAGGTCGGTTCTGGGCAACCACGACCTCTTCCTGCTCGCCGTGGCGGAGCGGCGCCGTGGCGTTCCGCCACCGCCGGAGTGGCGGGCGCGCGACCCTGCGGAGCTGGAGGCACTCTGGTTGCACCGACGCGGCGACTGGGCCGACCTCGAGGCGGTGGTCGCCGAGCCCGAGCTGGAGAGCTGGTTGCGCGGCCTCCCGTTCCAGATACTGCTCGAGGACGGCACCCTGGTCCAGCACAACGACGACGACGTCTTCGCCGGGTTCGGGAGCACTGTCGAGGACGTCAACGCCCAGGCCGCGCGATGGCTGTCCACACCGGGTGGGGTGTTCCTCGCGGCGCGGTCGCTGTTCGGCCGCAACGCTTTCGTCGAGCGACGACGCCTCGACGCCTACCTGGCGCACTTCGGTGCGCGCCGGCTGGTGCACGGCCATACACCGCACTGGGAGGACGGTCCCAACGTGGCCCATGAGGGCAGGATCTGGGGGTTCGACGGACGCTTCTCGCGCTTCTGGCCGCGGGAGGAGGGTGAGCTGACCGGCCCCATCGGCGCCACCGTGGCCCTGCTGCCCGCGCTCGACCCGTGAGTGCTGCTGAGCTCGACGCGGTGGTGGTCGGCGCCGGCCCCAACGGACTGGCGGCGGCGGTGCTCCTGGCTGAGCGGGGCCGCTCGGTCCTCGTCGTCGAGGCCGAGAGCGAGATCGGCGGCGGCTGCCGGACCGCCGAGCTGACCCTGCCGGGCTTTCGTCACGACGTCTGCGCCTCCGTTCTCCCGTTCAGCGAAGGCTCACCCTTTTTCCGCCACATGGGCGCGACCGGGGCGATGCCGGAGCTGATCCAGCCACCGGCGGCGCTGGCCCACCCGCTGGACGGCGGCGACGCGGTGCTTGTCGAACGGTCCGTCGACCGCACCGCCGCAGCCCTCGGCGCCGACGAGCGACGTTACCGCACCGCTTTCGACTGGCTGGTGCGCAACAACGACGCCATCCTCGACCAGTTCCTCGGTCCCCTTCGGGCGCCGCGGCACCCCGTCTCGATCGCGGCGTTCGGGCTGCCGTCGCTGCTGCCGGCGCGGACACTGGCGCGGGTCGCGTTTCGGACCGACCGCGCCCGAGCGCTGTTCGGTGGCATGGCGGCGCACTCGATGATGTCGCTCGACGAGGTGGCCAGTGCCGGCGTCGGCGTCGTCCTGGGCATGCTCGCTCACGCGGTGGGCTGGCCGGTGGTGCGCGGCGGCAGTGCGGCCGTCACCACCGCCCTCGCCGACCGCCTCCGGTCGCTCGGCGGCACCATCGAGACCGGACGGCCGGTCAGCAGCCTGGCCGGCCTGCCCAGCTCGCGCGTGGTCCTGCTCGACCTCATGCCCGCGGCGGTGGCGCGGGTCTGCGGCGACGCGCTGCCGGCCGGCTACCGCGACCGCCTGCTCGCCTACCGGCTGGGACCGGGTGTCTTCAAACTCGACTGGGCGCTCGACGGACCCATCCCCTGGTCCAACCCCGGCTGCGCTCGTGCCGCGACGGTCCATCTCGGCGGAAGCCTCGACGAGGTGGCAGCGTCGGAGGCGGCGGTCCACGCCGGCCACCACTCGCCTCGGCCATTCGTGATCCTCATCCAGCCGTCACTGTTCGACGACAGCCGCGCCCCGGCGGGGAAGCACACCGCCTGGGCGTACTGTCACGTCCCCAACGGCTCGACGCTCGACCGCACCGACGTCATCGAGGAACAGGTGGAGCGCTTCGCACCCGGCTTCCGCGACCGCGTCATCGGCAGGTCTGCCATGGACACGGCGGCGATGGAGGGCCACAACGCCAACCTGGTGGGCGGCGACATCAACGGTGGCGCGTTCACGCTGCGCCAGATCTTCGCCCGCCCCGTGGCCCGCGTCTCGCCGCACACCACGCCCAACCCACGGCTGTTCCTGTGCAGCGCCGCGACGCCGCCGGGTGGCGGGGTGCACGGGATGTGCGGGTGGTGGGCCGCCCGTGCCGCCCAGCGCCGCCTGGACAAAGCCTAGCCGCCGTAGCCGTCGTCGGGGTCGTCGTCGGCATACGCCGCACTC
>JALYTM010000349.1 GCA_030854305.1 Candidatus Dormiibacterota bacterium | reverse complement strand
ATCGTGGCCATCGCCATGCACGCCAGCTCCGTCGAGGCGGGGTCGACGCCCCCCACCACCTTGGGCGTGGTGCGCAGGGTGAACCGCGTGTTGCCCGGGTCGATGCGCTCCGGCGCGAACGCAAGGAAGATGTCTTCGCCGATCACCAAACCCGAGCGTTCCAGGATGGGCCGTAGCACCTCCTCGGTGGTGCCGGGGTAGCTGGTGCTGGTCAGCACCACCAGCTGCCCGGGGCGCTGGCAGGCGGTGAGCGCCTCAGCCACCGCCTTGATTGCGGAGATGTCCGGCTCTCGGGTCTCACCGAGGGGTGTGTGCACGCAGATGTCGACCACGTCGAGGTCGCCGGCGACCCGCAGCTCCGTCACCGCGGTCAACCGGTCATCCTGCCGAACCCGGCGCACGGCGGAGGCGGTCACGTCCTCGATGTAGCTGTCGCCGCGCTGCACGGCGGCGCAGCGGCCGGGGTCGGTGTCGATGCCGACCACCGTGAACCCGGCCTCAGCGTAGGCCACCGCCGTGGGGAGGCCGACATAGCCCAGCCCGACGATGCCGATCCGGGCGGTGCGGTTGCGGATGCGGTCGATCAGCTGCCGCCGCGCGTTGCCCTCATCCACCGCTGTCGCGCCGGTCGCTGCACCCTGCGGCCCTGCCGGCAGTGTCATCGTGGGCGTTCCTGGTGCACTGCTGCTCCTGTACGGCGAGATCGGACGGCGCCGCAATCATACGGGCGGGGTGGAACCGCACCCGACGGCGGCGCGAGCACCCGCACACGATCGCGCCGGTGCGACTACCCTTGGTTCGATGATCGCTGACAAGGCGAAACCGCCGGTCGCGGCGGCGGACCTGCCCGCGCGGGTCGGGCCTCGGCGCCAGGGAATCCTCAGTTCCGAGCGCAAGCTGCTGCTCGCGGGCGGGGATGCCGTGTTGGTCGCGCTCGCGCTGGTTGGCGCGTTCAACCTTCACTCCGGCCCGATCCAGCACGACGCGTTCTCGATCCCGTGGTCGGGCCTGCTGACGGTGACGGTGATCTGGCTGGCCGTGGCACTGATGGTCGACGCCTATGACCTCCGCGCCGCGGTCAGCGTCCGCGGCATCTTCCGCGTCGTCGGGACATGTGTCGCGGTGACCACCGTGGTGCTGCTCGGCGTGTTCTTCGCGGTGCCGTACGGCGTGACCCGGCCGACCATCCTGCTGTGGCTCCCGCTGGCGGCTTTCCTCGTGCTCTGCTGGCGGCTGCTGTACCGCCGGGTCTTCGCGCGCGCCATCTTCGCCGGCCGGATCATGCTCGTCGCCGACGTCGACACCGTCGATCGCGTGTGGCCCGAGCTCAAGGGCCTGATGGCGGGCCTGTACCGGGTGGTCGGCACTGTCGGCCCCGACGACGTGGACTCCGGCAGCCGGCTCTCGCTGGCCGCTGCCCATCGTGACGCCGACGTGATCGTGCTCGGTGCCCACGAGGACATGCCCGAGGCACTGTTCGCCAGTCTCGTCGACTGCTACGACAACGGGCTGCTGGTGCGGTCGCTGGCCGACATCTACGAGGAGCTCACCGGCCGGCTGCTGGTGGAGCGCCTCGGCCAGAGCTGGCTGCTCTCCCTGCATCAGCGGAGCGAGACCTCGCGCGTGTACGCGCTGGTCAAGCGCGTCGTCGACATCATCGCCGGCTTCATCGGCGTGCTACTTCTCGCGCTGGTGCTTCCGCTCGTCTGGCTGGCAACTCGGGTGGAGGATCGCGGGCCGGTCTTCCATCGCCAGGTCCGCGTCGGCCAGTACGGCCGCCCGTTCGAGATCCTCAAGCTGCGCAGCATGCGGGAGCGCCCCGGCCAGGAGCTGAGCTGGACCGCGGAGGCCGACGAGCGGATCACCAGGGTCGGAGCAGTACTGCGCCGCCTGCACATCGACGAGCTTCCGCAAGCATGGAACATCCTCCGCGGCGACATGAGCGTGGTCGGGCCACGCCCGGAGCAGCCGCACTACGTCGAGACCCTGCGCGAGAGCATTCCCTACTACAACACCCGCCTCTCGGTGCGCCCCGGCCTCACCGGCTGGGCGCAGGTCAACTACGGCTACGGCAGTGGTGTCGAGGGCGCCCGGGTCAAGCTCTCGTACGACCTCTACTACATCAAGCGGCAGTCGGTGGCGCTCGACATCCTGATCATCGCGCGCACCCTGCTGGCCGTCGCCACGCTGAAGGGTCGCTGAGCCCACACCAAC
>JALYTM010000065.1 GCA_030854305.1 Candidatus Dormiibacterota bacterium | reverse complement strand
TGTCGACGGTCAGCATGTGGAGCTCGTCGCGAAGCTCTGCCACTCGGCCGAGCCCTGCCTGCAGCCTGCCGTGCTGCTGTCGGATACGGTTCGTATTCATTGTCGTCCTCGCTAAAGTGCGGCTTGCGGGTGCCGTGAGGTGTCGGTCAGCCAGCGCCTGGTTGGTGCCAGCACGGTGTGCGTCGTCGTGGAAGTCGCCACCAACCGATGACCACAGTAAGCAGTTCCGTCCGCGGTCTTCCACGTCCATTTGGTATGTGCCGCGCCCACGTGCGACCACTGCCGAAGGCGAGGGCACTCCACGTCATTCGTCACGCCATCTTGATCAGAGGTGCTGCGGCACGCTCACCTGCAAGGGGCACCGCTTGCACTGGGCAGGTAGCGACGCGAAGCAGGCGCTGCGTCACGCTTCCGAACACCGCGCCCGCCAGCGGGTCGTGGCGGCTGGGCCCGATGACGATCAGGTCAGCCCCCACCGCCTTAGCCGTGTCGGCGATTGATCGTGCTGGGTCGCGAGCGGTGCGGACGGTGAGCTCCGCGCGCAGCCCGTTGTTGGTCATGTCCCGCACCTGATCCCAAATCCTTTGTGCAACCTCAACCTCATTGGGGTCGAACGACATGGTTCCGCCGCGAATGACCACCAGCTCGTTCACGTGAACCACGACGATGCGAGCGTACGATCTGGCGGCAAGGTCTCTCGCCGCCGCGACGGCGCGATCACCCCCCTCGTGTCCATCTGTGGCGACGACGATGGTTCTGTACATGGTTATGCCTCCGATAGACCTGTTGAGATCACCCTGAACACGCGCGGCATGCACGGGAGTGCGCGGATTTCCAGGACGCGATAGGGGTCGGCTACCTCTTCGGCGATGGACAGTCGGACGATCTTGGTCTGCCACAAGCCGTCGTGAGGCGAGAGCGCTTTCGCAAGCTGCATGTCAAGCATCACATCCACAAGCGCCGACCCAACCGGGCGGCACCACAGCAACCGCGCATCGGGACATGCGTGTCAGATCACGCTCCCGGTGGCGCTCGAGCACCCGCGCCAATCGTCCCTTGGCGGGCGGGGAGCCGACGACGAGCAGATCCGCATTCAGCCGCTCGATTGCGGTGAGAAGCACGCCGGGTGGCCGACCGATGAGGACGTCGACGTGCGCGTCGACCCCGTCATGACCGGCAGCGCGGTGAACATCCGCCTCCAGGCTGCGCCGCGTGTGGTCGAAGCGCGCGGTGAGGCCTTTGACCCCCAGTTCACGAATGCACTTCGCGGCTGGGTCGATGGTATGCACGACGTGAAGCTGCCCACCGGCCGCGGCGGTCAGACCGGCCGCCCAGATGAGCTCTGGGTGGTCGGCGTCGGGAACGCCGATGTCGACAACGACCTGCAGCGAACGCGAGGGATCGGTGGTCGCGTCGCTGGGTACGATGATGATCGGTCGCTGCGCTGCCGCGCGCAGCTTCCGGGCGGTCTCGTCGCCGAGCGTCGACAGAAACCGCCTGTGCCGGGAGACTCCAAGAATGATCGCGTCGGCGTGGGCATCGTCGGCTACGCGGGCAAGCACTCCTGGCGCGCGCCCGCGGGCGATGGCAATGGTGCAGTGGACGCCAGTCGCGCGAATTGGCAGGCACCAGCCGTCCAGCCGCAACCGCCACGCCCTCTCCACCTCGATGTCCGCCCTCCGCGCCTCCGATGGAGTTTTCGATTGCGCAAGCGGCTCGATTGCGTGCGCGGCGATGACCTCGGCATTGAGGACGGTCGCCCACCTGGCTGCCCAGGTGCAGGCCGTGGCTTGCGCGCTGGACGCACCGAGACCAATTACCAGCCGGCGAATCAGTCCCGTAGGGCGCTGGCCGTCGTTTGGCCCGATCAAGGGCGCCTTCCCGCCGTTCAGGGCGCTGGGGGAGGTGGTCATGAACCTAGCGTGAGGCGCCGCCGCTTAACGGCGCCTGAACGACTCTGTGCAGCGCGGCGCAAATGCCGTGCGATCTGCAGAATGGTCGCGTGCTTAGCAAGCCTCATGGCTACCGCGGGACGATGCGGTTCGTCGCGCTGGGCATCCTCGTGCCCGTCGCTCTCACCCCTGGGATCTTGGCGATCGGCGGCGGCGACCCACGCGAGTACGTGTTCGTCTTCTCGGCCTGCATCGCCCTCCTCGGCATCGTCGCCGGGCTATGGCCCGCTCTGCTCGGGGCGGTCGTCAGTTTTGTTCTTGCCGACTACTACTTTGTGCCGCCGGTGCGCACGTTTACCTTGCTCGACCGATTCGATACGGTGAACCTCGCGGTGCTGCTCGGGACCGCGGTAGTTGTCGGGGGTCTTGCCGACCGCCGCCGACGCGCTCAGAGTCGCGCCGAGGAACTCTCCGAGCGGCTCTCCGGGGCGACGACCGAGCTGCTCCATCTCAATCAGAAGGAGCGAAGCGCGGCCGAGGTTCGTCTGCGTCTGGCCAGGACAGAGGAGCAGCTGCGCGCAATGGAGGAGTCCGAGCGCTTCCGTGCCGAGCTCCTTGCCAACGTCTCCCACGAATTGCGAACACCGATAACCACGATTCTCACCGCAAGCACCGCTGCGCTCGACGCATCACGACCGGAGGCGGCGATGCGCGCCTTGTCGGCAGTGGCCGACGAAGCTCAGCGCTTGGAGGCTCTCGTCGCTGACCTCTTGGACATGACGCGCATCGAAGGTGGGGCTTTGCACCTGCGAATTGAACCGATCCGCCTGGCTGACGCGCTCGCCGCGGCCATCGAACGGCTCCAGGCGCTGTCACCGAATCGTGAGGTCATCTGGCCGTCGGCTGCATCAGAGGCGTTCATGGTGCAAGCTGACTGGCGTCGCCTCGGTCAGATACTGGACAATATCTTCGACAACGCCGACCGCTTCGCCACCGTGGGCGCACCGATCCGGGTGACTGTTGATGACGGGCGGGAGACCGCCGCCACGATCTACGTGCAGAACGATGGCCCGGGAATTCCGCCGGAGTTGGGCGCCAAAGTCTTCGACCGATTCGTCAGGGGACCGAGCGACGCCGCCAGGCGACCAGGAGGCTTGGGGTTGGGGCTGGCCATCGTTCGCGGATTGATCGCAGCGCAGGGCGGTGAGGTGGGGCTGGCAAGCGATGGCGGGTCGGCCGGCACCACCTTCTGGTTCACCTTGCCGATGACCGGCTCGGATCAGCCGATGGGTGGCGTCGGACAGAGGCGGTAACCGACGCCTGGGATCGTCTCGATCAGCTCGGGGTGATGCGGGTCGTCCTCGAGCTTGATCCGGAGTCGTTGAACGAACTGGTGCAGGTAGTTGCGTTCATCGCCATAGTCCGGGCCCCATACGCGACGAAGGAGGGAACGGTGATCATGCGTCTTGCCCGCGTGCGTAGCGAGCGCGGCGAGGAGCACGTACTCCGTGGGAGACAGCCGCACTTCCAATCCATTTCGTAGTACGCGTCGCGCCTCGAGGTCTATCGTGATCGAGCCGGCACTGATGACGCCCGTCCGCTCCGTCACCGAATGGGTCCTGCGCAACACAGCGCGGACGCGGGCCAACAACTCGCCGGCGCCGAATGGCTTGGCGAGGTAGTCATCGGCGCCCATGTCGAGAGCACGGATCTTGTCATCCTCGTCGCCTCGGGCGCTGATGATGATGACTGACGGGACACGCTTCCTCTGCATGGTCGAGAGGATTCGCCAACCGTCCACGAATGGAAGGCCGATGTCGAGCAGGACCACATCAAACTGGCGCTCGGAGAGGACGCGGACGGCCTCCGCCCCGTCTGCGGCCACTGCCACGGCAAAGCCCGCCTCGCCGACCACGTCGTAAAGGGTGTCACGCAGGGCACGGTCGTCCTCAACGACCAGGATCGTCGCCGTCATGTTTGGCCACCAATGATGACCTGATTGGTGAAGGCGCGGGTGGGATTCGAGCACTCGCGGCCGCGGGAGCGGGGGCGCCGCACCCCGTCACGTAGTTATCCGCCGCCGTGCCGCGCGAGGCGCGGCGACATTCTTGGGCGACTCGACCCCTTGTCACCGTCCTCGTGTTGCCTCGCGGTGGGGTCGGTCCAGGCCGCGCCACTGATGTCAAGCGGTCGCAGCTCATGACACGCGAGGATCCGCGACACGTCGCTACGCGCGGCCGGCGAGCCGTGCATCCGCTCGATCCGCCCCGGACGGTCGGCGAGATCCTGCAGACTCACGAGGGTCGCCGCGCTGGCCACGGTGCTGTGTGGTTGTCACGGGGGGCCGAACGCAACTGCTGGGCGCGCCTCAGCATCATCGACTTGCCAAAGAGAAGTCGGTAATCACCAGGAGGAGTGGGCACATGTCGACAGCGTACAGCGCTCGCGAGCACGGCTTGGCGATCAAGAGCGTCAGGGATCCAGCATCCCCCGACGATGGCCAGAGACTCCTCACGGACCGCCTCTGGCCCCGAGGGGTCTCGAAGGAGAAGGCACGGGTCACCGAATGGTGCAAGGGCTTCGCCCCGACCAAGGAGCTACGGCAGTGGTTTGGGCACGACCCTGAGCGCTGGACCGAGTTCCGCAGGCGCTATCACCGAGAACTCGTGGAACGGGACCAACTGGGCGCGCTCCGAGAGCTTCGCGACCGGTCCCGACGAGAGAAGATCACGTTGGTGTACGACGCTCACGATCACGAGCACAACGAGGCGGTTGCCCTGCTGGAGTTCGTCCACAAGCTGGCCTGAGCATCAAAGATGGAGTGATACCAGGACCGGCGTGGAATGCCGATCGGTGATGAGTCCATGACGCCCGTGAACGATGGACGACGGCGTCTGTCCGATCGGGGTCGTCGTCACCCCTTCCTCAGCATGCTCTTCTATCCCGGCCATGCCAGGAGGTCGACCACCCACGCGTTGCTTCCAGTCCATACTCGACTAGGCTACGATGAGACAGAAGGATCAGGAGGGCAACGAAAGATGAATCCTGATGCGGGCGAGGCCGCGGACGCTCGCCAACAAGGCGAGCGAGTCGGCGCACCGGTGATCGAGCTCGATTGTGCTTCGCACATTGCGGACTTGTGTGCCAGCGACTCGTATCGCCGCGCCGACCATGCCGCCGAGACCGTTGCGAAACAGTCCGGACTGCGAGTTGTGCTCGTCGTGCTCAAGGCCGGAGGGGTGATGCACGAGCACCATGCTGACGCGCCCATCGCCTTGCACGGCCTCGAGGGGCGCATCCAGCTCACCATCGGGGGCCAGAGCCGCGAGGTGCTCCCCGGTCACGTGATCGTTGTCGCCGCCGGCTTGCGTCACTCAGTCACCGCCGTCGAGAAGAGCGCCTTTCTGCTCACCATCGGAGGACCGTACGCCGCCCACGATAAGGGGGGGTGTAGCTTGGCCATCCCCAGTGGTGATTCTCGCGTGCGGTGGTTCGCCCGGGAGGCATTCCCTCGCAGCGATATGCAAGCATGTTGCCCTCCGCCGGACATCAATGGAAATGCTGTAGAAGCCACAAGATGACGGCACGCTCGCGACCCGCCGCAGCACACCCCAGGACTGTCCAATGGCTCCTTTCCCAGGAGCATGAACAGGTGCGCCATCATCTCGACCATCTTCGAGCGATCGCTGACAGAATGCCGAGCGAAGAGCCCCTCATGCTGCGTAACCGGCTCGACGCGGTCTTGAGCTTTCTGCACCACGGCCTCCTGCCCCACATGGAGCTCGAGGAGCAAACCATCTACGCGGCCGTCGATCGGCTACCCAACGGACCGCATTGCGGCCCCGCGATGGCGCTCGACCATGCGGCGATCCGCGCCCTCGTCGCTGATGTGGATCGTGTGGCGGGTGGTGTTCGAGACAAGGAGCGGACCGCCAGGCTGCAACGTCTGCTTTTCGTGCTCGAGGCGGTGACACGCCTCCACGTCGACAAGGAGGAGCAGCTGTACACACCCGCGCTCAAGCATCTACCGGCGGGGGACCGAGCCGCGATTGCTGCGCAGCTCCGCGAGCAAGCCGTCAAGCATGGACACGAGCGATGGGGATTTTCGGATCACCCGCGCCCCTGAAGTCCGCGTGGCTGGCCGAAAGCCCACGGGTGATCAGGCGCGTGCTGAGGTCGAGTCAAAGACCACCACGAGAATCTGCGTCGGAGCACTTCACGATCAACGACGCCGCCGCGGTCCCCGCCCGGCGGGCTGCGTTGGCGTCGGCGGAGCCACTGTTCGGCCGATAGGCCTGCTGATCGGCTCCGCGGGCGTGACAGTGATGGCCTCGCCGTGATGGAAGAGCTGAAGCGGAGTACCGCCGCGGAGCGCGTAGGTCGCTGCGTCTGATCTCACCTCGACTCGTAGGCGTTGTCCGCGCAGCGAGATGGCGAAGGCCAGCCGGGTGATCCCCTCGGGGAGGCACGGGGCAAAGGCCAGCGTTCCCTGTCGTTCGCGCATCCCGGCCAGGCCGGCCACCAACGCGATCCAGGTGCCGGCGAGGGCAGCCATGTGGAGACCGTCACGGGTGTTGTGCTCGAGATCGGCCAGGTCCATGAGAGCCGCGTCGGCGAGGTAGTCGTGGGCCGGCTCGAGGTGTCCGACCTCCGCCGCGATGACCGCCTGGGTGCACGCCGACAGTGAGGAGTCCCGCACCGTGAGGGCCTCGTAGTACGCGAAGTTGCGCACCTTCTGCTCGGCGGTGAAGACCTCGCCCCGTAGGTGCATCGCGAGGACCAGGTCCGCCTGCTTGACCACCTGCTTGCGATAGAGGTCAAAGTACGGGAAGTGGAGCAGCAGGGGGTACTGATCGGCCGAGGTAGCGGCAAAGTTCCAGACCTCGTGCTGGGTGAAGGCCTCCGCCTGAGCATGAACTCCAAGTTCCTCATCGTACGGGACCGTCATGGTCTCTGTGGCGGTGCGCCAGGCGGCGATCTCCTCGTGGTCCACCTCAAGCTCGTGCGCTCGCTCGGGGTGGCGCTCGGCGGCACCCGCCGCGGCATTGAGGTTGTGCTGCGCCATGAGGTTGGTGTAGACGTTGTTGTCGGCGATCGCGCTGTACTCGTCAGGCCCGGTGACGCCGTCGATGCGAAACCGACCGTGAGCATCGTGGTGGCCGAGGGACTGCCACAGCCGAGCCGTCTCGACCAGCAACTCCAGTCCGACGCTGCGCTCGAACTCGACGTCCGAGGTGGCGCTGACATACCGGACCACCGCAGCGGCGACGTCGGCGGCGACGTGAAAGGCGGCCGTCGCGGCGGGCCAGTAGCCCGAGCACTCCTTCCCGGAGATGGTCCGCCACGGGAAGGCGGCGCCGCGAAGCCCGAGCTGGTGGGCCTGCTCGAGCGCCCTCGGCAGGGTGCTGT
>JALYTM010000348.1 GCA_030854305.1 Candidatus Dormiibacterota bacterium | reverse complement strand
ACCTCGTCGCTGGTGACGACCGTCTTGATCACCTCGACGAACTGCAGCACCGGCGCCGGGTTGAAGAAGTGCATGCCGACGACCCGCTTGGGGTTGAGCGTCGCGACGGCGATCTCGGTGACCGGCAGGCTCGAGGTGTTCGTGGCCAGGATGGCGTCGTCGGCGACGATGGCATCGAGCCGCGCGAAGATCGCCTTCTTGAGCGCCAGCTGTTCGGGCACCGCCTCGATGACGAGCTGGCAGTGCTTCAGGTCGGTCATGTCGGCGGAGAACCGCACTCGGGCGTGCAGCGCCGCCCGGTCGTCGGCGCTCAGCTTGCCGCGCGCCACCGCCCGGTCGGTCGAGTGCGCCAGCACTCCCCTACCCTTCTCAACCGCCTCGTCGCTCACCTCGACCGCGACGACCTCGATACCGTTGCGGGCGAACACCTCCACGATGCCGGCGCCCATGGTGCCGAGTCCGATCACGCCTACCTGGGTGAAGTCACGAGCCATGCCCGCAGTCTGGCAGAGCGCGGATGCCGCTCCCGCCACCTCGGGCGTGACGCTCCCCACCCGCCACCTTCCGCTCCCCCCTTCCGATCGAACAGCTCGTTCGGCCACGGGTCGGTCGATCGGCGAGCCTTCACCCCGTGTCATCTAGGGTGAGCCGGTGCGTCTCGTCATTGCCCGGTGCAGCGTCGACTACGACGGTCGGCTCACCGCTCATCTCCCTCTCGCGACCCGGCTGCTCGTGGTCAAGGCCGACGGCTCCGTGCTCGTGCACAGTGACGGCGGCTCGTACAAGCCGCTCAACTGGATGTCGCCGCCCTGCGCCTTGGCCGAGGCCGCCCCTGATGACGAGCAAGCGCAGGCGGGCGTCGTGGCCGTGTGGCACGTGCGTCACGCCAAGACCGACGACCGGCTCACCGTGCTGATCCACGAGGTGCTCCACGACAGCAGGCACGAGCTCGGCATCGACCCCGGCCTGGTCAAGGACGGCGTGGAGGCACACCTGCAGAAGCTGCTGGCCGAGCACATCCACACCCTCGGCCCGGGTTGGTCCCTCGTTCGGCGTGAGTACATGACAGCCATCGGCCCGGTCGACATCCTGGCGCGCAACGACGCGGGTGGCAGTGTTGCCGTCGAGATCAAGCGCCGGGGAGACATCGACGGGGTCGAGCAGCTCACGCGCTACCTCGAGCTGATGAACCGTGACCCGCACCTGACCCCGGTCAGCGGCGTCTTCGCGGCCCAGGAGATCAAGCCGCAGGCCCGCACCCTGGCCGAGGACCGCGGCATCCGGTGTGTCGTGCTCGACTACAACGCACTGAAGGGGGTCGACAACGCCGAGACGCGCCTCTTCTGATGGGCAGACCCGCGAGCGAGACGCGCGTGCGCACCGAGCAGCCATGCCACTGGGTGGTCAGCCCGATCGTCCGGCCCTGGTGGCCGCTCGGGCGGCGCCGGGTCTACTGGGTCGAAGACGGACCTCGTGTCGGCGGGGCGCGACGGCACGGTGGTGCTCGCGAGCCCATCTCTTCGTTGCGCCTCTCGGTCACCCGGCGCCACCTGATCGGGCGCGAGGTGCCGCGAAGGTCTCGGCGTTGCCGCTGGCCTTGGGCGAGTGCCGGAGCAGCTCAACCGAGGGGCTGGCTCGTCATCCCGTCGGCATCCACGAGCAGCAGCTCGGGTGCGGCGTGCTCGCCCCGACGCACGACGACGGCGGCCTCGCCACGGTGGCGGTCGACAATCTCCTCGAAGCCACTCGTCGCATCGCACAGAGAGTCGCGGGTCAGCTCGAGCGAGGCACCCAGGCGCTCGGCCAACCCCGTCGCCCGGTCAGGGTCGGCAATGTCATCGGCGACGTACACGACGGCCACCTTCTCGCACGCCAGTGATGAGGCCAGCGTCTCGACGTCCGCGAGCCCGGGTGGGTTGACCACGATGAGCCGGGCAGCGCACTGCAGGTCACTCATGCATCGACCGTAGTCCTGCGTCACCCCGTCGGGTCAGTCGTGCACGGGCTCGAGCGGGGCCAGCCCACGGGAGGCCCGGATGACCGACACCAGCTCTCCCATGATCTCGGTCAGCCCGAAGTGCTTGGGCGTGAACACCATTGCGACCCCGGCAGCGCGGAGCACAACGGCATCCGGCTCAGGGATGATGCCGCCCACGACCACCGGCACATCGCCGGCGCCGGCCTCGGCCAGCCCACGAAGCACGGCCGGCACCAGCTCCAGATG
>JALYTM010000064.1 GCA_030854305.1 Candidatus Dormiibacterota bacterium | reverse complement strand
GTGCGGAGGTTGCCACCGGCCCGTCATCCTCCACCGGCTCGACCGCCGGCGGGGAAGTATCGAGGGTCGAGGGGGCCGCGACGACCCCGAGCGCGGCCACATCGCCGAGGGCGTGGCCGTCAGCCACGGTCTCATCGACGACCGGGACGTCAGCGGTGTCACGGCTCGGGGTGGCGATGGTGACGCGGGCTCCCGGTGTGCGCAGCAGGCTGCGAAGGCTCGCAGGGCTGCTGCTGGGCCGTCGCCGATGAGGCGTGTAGGTTGCCACCAGCGCACCGGCGTCGACGAGCGCCACACCTTCAGCGGCACCGTCGACCAGGATCGCGCAGGATCGCCCCTGGGCGCGGAAGTCGGCGAGCATCCTGTCGGTGTCGAGCCACTCGGCATGGATGCCCGTGATCGAGCGCGAAGCGCGCCACAGCAGGGGCAGAGACAACAGCAGCCGGTCGTCGTCCAGCGCGTACCCGGACACGGTTCCCTCGCCGGTGTTCATCAGTGCCCGGGCGGCGTCGTCGCCGAGCAGCCCGAGGGAGTGGCTCACCCAGACGGCGTCGACGATGACACCGTGGGAAACCACGGCCACCGCACGGCTCTCGGGCGCCGTCAGCACGATCAGCGAGTCCGGCAGCCGGGGGGCCAGCATGTCGAGGTGGACGACGTTGGCGGCCGCATCCGACCACAGCGAGGTGCCCTGGGGCAGGATGGGGAAGCCGTCGAGGCGGAAGGGGACCACCGGCGTCGGAGGCGCCGCAGCGTCCGGCGCCGCGGCGGCTCCGTTCCGCCGGGTGAACCGCCGGTAGAGGTCGTCGATGCTGATGCGGAGCGATTCCTCGGGGATCATCACCCGGCGCCACGAGCCGACGGCGGCGTCACCGGGGACTTCCAGGAGCAGCCGTTCGAGCGCCTCGTTGCCGGCCAGCTCGCCGCCCCCCTCCGGCGCGAAGGTGGCGTGGCTGGGCTGTCCGAAGACGAAGTAGATGCTGCCGCGGCTGCCGTTCCAGTCGACGTCGATGGCGCCGCTTCGCTGGCTGTCGCGAGTGGCGGCGATCTCGTCGAGAAGTTTGGTGTGAGCAGGAGGGAGGGGCATGACCCGATTGTTGTTGCTGACGCGGTGGAAGTCATCGCGTCCGCGTCACTGCCGCGTGCCGCCCGGACAACGGAGCCCCGACACACGGTGCGGAAAGGGCCGTCGCCGCCTGCCCGAGCTGGATGGAGGTCGGTGACTGGGGGAGAACCCGTAACCCCGGTGTGACCGCTCATGCGAGCAGTCATCTGCCTTTGTGTGCCGATAATCGGGCATGCTCAACGCAGCGAACGCATCAAACGACGTAGCACTTCGGCCCGCCCGCGGCCGGCTGACCCGGGAAGTGGGTCCCGTCGAGCGCTTTGCCTTGAAGACGGGCGGGGTCTACCGGATCGCCTACACGGCCGGCGCGCCCTCGGTGCGCCGCGTCAGCCGGAGCGTGGTGGTCTTCGGGGGCGTCTCCGAGCACCGACGATGGGATGGTGACAGCGCGCCATGCCTTGACTTCGTGCTGCCGCATGGCCGGCAGCTTTCCCTGATCACGAGCCAGCTGGTGGACGTGCGACCGGCAGAGATGAACGAGCACGGCCAGTGGGTGCTGATCGCCCAGGACGCTGCGGCGCGCCGTCGCAGCAGCCCGCGCGGCGCCCGAGCTGGCCGGGGCTAACGGGAAGCCGGCGCCTCGTCGTCGCCCTCGACGCCGTCCTCACCCGCCCGGGAGAGCCGGTCGGTGAGGCCGCGACGCTCGAAGCGGTAGCCGATGCCGGGAACGGCGTGGATGTACGTCGGGCGCGGTCCCTCAGGCTCGATCTTGCGGCGCAGCCGGTAGACGTGGGCGTCGACGCTGCGGAGGTCGAGGTCGGCTCCCTGCCCCCACACCTTCTGGATCATCTCGGTGCGCGAGATGACCCGTCCCGGCGACGCCGAGAGCAGTGCAAGGAGGTCGAACTCGGTGGGCGTCAGCGTCACCGCGACGCCGTCGCGCAGCACTTCGTGGCGGCCGACGTCGACGATCAGGCCGGGGAACTTGAGGCGACCGGGCCGCACCTGCGACTGGCTGGTGCGCTGCCGGCGCAGCTTGGCGTTGATGCGGGCTGCCAGCTCGCGGATCTCGAACGGCTTGATCACGTAGTCGTCGGCGCCGATCTCGAGCCCGACAACCACGTCGACAGGGTCTGAGCTGGCGGAGACCATCACGATCGGGATCTCGATGCCCAGGGCCCGGATGCGCCGGCACACGTCGAACCCGGTCATGCCGGGAAGGTTGAGGTCGAGGACGATGAGGTCGACGTCGTTCTGCTCGGCAAGGCGCAAGCCGTCTCTGCCATCCGCGGCGAACTGGATTCCGAAGCCATGCTGGTTGCCGAGCACGGCGAGGACGTCGTGCATCGACGGGTCGTCGTCGATCACCAGGACGGTGGCCTCGCCGGGCGAGGACCGGTTTCCCGGCGACGCATGACCCAGCACCGGTTCGGAGAACGTCTTCATCAGCGGACGCCGGAGGTCGAGCGCTTCACGGCGGCAACGTAGCACCTGGTCGCGAGTGCCCCGGGCGTGGTAACCCGAGTGTTGCGAACTTTCACCGCTCCGGAACGCCGGCACACCGCGATGTTTCCCGGTGCGGTCACGGCACGGTTCCCACCGGCACGGCGATGAAGAATGAGTTGCCGCGAGGACTGCGGTTGTCGAGCCAGATCCGCCCGCCCATGCGCTCCACCAGCTGGCGTGCGAGGTACAGACCGACGCCGAACCCACCGCGCTGCCGGATCAGCGGACTCTCGACCTGGTAGAAGGAGGCAAAGACTCGGTCGACGTCGGATTCGGGGATCCTGCGTCCGTTGTCGCGCACCTCGATGTGTGCCATGTTGACCACGCGCTTGGCAGTGATCTCCACCGGGTCGGTCTCCGGAGCAAACTTCAGCGCGTTGTCGATCAGGCATGCGAGCACCAGCGCCAGGCGTTCCTCGTCGGCGTGGATCGGGCCCAGCTGCTCATCGATGTCGACGATGAACCGTCCCCGGTCGGCGACCTCCACGAAGCGGGAGATGACCTGCCGCAGCACCGAGGTGAGGTCGATGGTGGTGGGCCGCAGTCGGATCTCACCGGACTCGAGCTGGGCGATGCAGAGCAGGTTGTCGGTGAGCCGACCGAGGTGCTCGGTCTCGGTGCGCAGCTCGTGGAAACCCTCCTGGCGTGCCTTGAGCGGTAGATGCTCGCCGGCGTCCTGCATCAGCGACAACCAGGCCTTGATCTTGGTCAGCGGCGTGCGCAGCTCGTGCGACGCCAGCATCATGAACTCGCTCTTGATGCGGTCCACCTCGCGCAGCTCGGCGAAGACGGCGTGCTCCAGGTCGGCGGTGTGTGCCATCTGGCGCGCGCGGGCGGTCACCATCTCTCGCGCGAGCAGTGCGCTAGCCAGCGACACCACGAAGAACAGGAACAGGCGGGACACCAGCGTGTCGACCGGCGGGGACGCGAAGTTGCTCGCCGCCGAGCCGACAGTGATGTACAGCGCGCTGATCGTCAGGGCACACAGCACGCTGCCGGCCACGCCGAAGCGAAGGCTGCTGATCGCGATGAGGACGTAGAAGACGATGGCGAGGTTGGAACCGAAGCCTCCCGTGAGGTACACCAGCGCACTGGCCACAGCCAGGTCCATCGCCAGGATCGCCAGTTGCGCACGCCGGCCGGGGAGGTGGTTGGAGATGAGGCTGAGCGTGGCGCTGAGGTTGAACAGTCCCCACCCGCCGAGGACGAGGTTGACCGCGGCGGCGGTCGCCAGGTGAGGCTCCCCCGGAAAGTTGTTGGTCACGGCCGTGTAGACGAGCACTGCCCAGCGGGCGAGCTCGATGATCCGCTCGACCCCTACCCTGCGATCGCGGTCCACGGTGGCGGGCAGGTCGTCGAGTGGGCGCCGCGCCTCCACCGGGGGGCTGGGGGCCGTGGCCGGCATCGGTCGGGCGAGCTGCTGGCTCATCATCGTCAGCCTACCGAGCGTCGCAGGCGCTGCAAACAAGGACCGGTAACGAATACGGCGGTGCCGCTGTAACGAGTGCGAGCGGTCAGGCGCAGGCGGGGGCGGATGTCACCTGCGAGGCGCTCGTGGACGCAGTCCCGGCCCCCGCCGACATCACCACGCTCTGCGACGCAGGGTCGCGGCAGTCCACCCTCCAGCCGATGCTCAGCAAAGCGGACACCTCCTGGCCGTCGGCCGGCAGGACCGCGGTGCCCACACCGCCGGTGGTGAACAGCTGCGGCCAGCCGGCCGAGAGGTTGTGGACGTCGAGGTAGCGCTGGAGCGCGGCCTGTCCGAAGATCGCGGTCTCGTCGTACAGGTAGACCACCCGCCCGGTGGGGAAGCGTTCGGCGAGGTAGCCCGCCCACGTGTCAGGGCTGTACAGGCGCTGTCCGGCAAGATGGGTGGCGACGTAGTCGGCGGCGGCCAACGGCTCGTGTGCCGCCTCGAAGCCGACGGTCGTGGAGCGACTCAGCTGCGGAACCACCGCGACGGCGGTGGCGACCACCACGATCACCGCCCCCAGCGGCGCGAACCAGCTGGGCGGAGCTGCCCAGCGCCGGCGAACTCCTGTTGTGACGCGGCGGTCGGGGCGCCGGCGAAGGCGGTGGCCGTGGGCGGCCCAGGCGTCGGCGCCGTAGTGGGCGAGCTGCGGCGCCGCCACCAGCGCGAACAGTGAGACGTTGCGTTGGGCCTGCAGCGAGGCGGCGAAAACCAGGGCGGCGAGCACCAGGTCGAAACGGTCCCGCCGCGGCGCCAGGAGCCAAGCTGTGACCAGCAGGATCGCTCCCAGCTCGAAGAGTCGCAGCCAGGTGCTGTGGAAGTCCGGCGACTGCCACTCGGTGACCGCCCCGGTGAGAGTGGGGTTGGTGAACGTCGCGGCCACGTATCCCCACAGCGACGGTCCCGCCGGGTTGAGCAGGGTGGCCGCGGCGGCGAGGGCGAGGAAGGTGCCGAGTCGCACCCGCGCGCGGCGGTCGACGCCGTCGACGAAGACGAGGGCAACCACGCCGATTCCGAGGCCGATGATGAAGCCGGCGTGGAGGTTGGCCCACAGCGCGAACAGGGGAGGAAGGAGGTACGGCCAGCCATGCGACCCACTCCGCCACCTGCTGACCACGTAGAGCACGACGGCGGCACCGAAGAGGCTGATGACCTGGCCGCGAACCCCGAGGAGCTCGGCCGCAATCAGTGTGCACAGCAGCAGCGCCGCCGCCATCCAGGGCCCGCCAGGCCGTCGGTCTCGGCGCAGCGAGAGCATCGCCACCAGCAGGGCACCGGACGCGACCATCCCCATCAGAAGGGAAGCAAGCCCGGGGCCGCCGAAGGCGACGAGCCTGGCCAGCGTCACCTCGTAGAGCCACTGCTGGCCGATCCACGGGTTGGCGGCGTGGAGGAAGCTGAACGGCTCCTGCGCCGGGATCCCGTGGGCAACAATGTACCGGCCCATCGCGAGGTGCCACCAGACGTCGCTGTCGCGGAACTGCTGCACGGTGACCACCAGGCTGAGCACGGCGGCCGTGACCACCCAGGCGTTGCGCCGGATCGCCGTAGCCATCAGCCGGCGGCCTGGTTGAGCTGCGACGCCGGCGTGTCGTGCAGCTGCGTGCAGACGTCGGACGCCCTGACGCTGCCCGGCGAGGTGACCGCCGGGTAGGTGGGCAGCGGTGGCAGATGCAGGGCCGCCAGTCGATCGGTGGGCGCGTACGCCACGTTGTGCTGGTCCGCGTACACGCGGACCCAGTCGGTCGCATGGGCGAGCAGGTTGGCGAGTGGCGTTCCGGTGTCGAAGATCACCAGGTCGGTGTTGTCGCCGCGGAGGATGCTGTCCCACCGCGGCTGCACCGACTCGACTGCACCGTACGTGTACAGCAGGTCGTCACCCATCAGTGCGGCGTCGCCGAAGATGAAGACACGATCGCCCTGCGCGGAGAGACGGTACGCGAGGTAGCCGCCCTCACCGTACTGGTTGAAGATGCGCAGCGGTCGGGGGTCGGCGGCGATCCAGTTCGCGGCGCAGACCGGGAACTCCTCCGCGTAGGACAGCGACAGCTGCTGGATTCGAGCTGCCGGGATCAGCCGACCCCCCAGGTAGATCAGCAGGATGGCGCCACACAGGATCCCCCAGCTGACCACCCGGATAGGCAGCGGCGGCAAGGGCGACCGGGCGCGCCGGCGCCGCCCGGCACGCAACCGCTGCAGCGCCAGGTCCGCCTGGCTGATCCAGGCCGGTGTCGCGGCGGCGACGAACAGAGCGATGTTGCGCACGGACTGCAGCGAGAGCACGGCGGTGGCCAGCACCAGTGCGGCGTCGCGCGGCCGGATCCGCCGGTTGACCACGATCAGGGCCACCAGGCTCAGCAGCATGAACGCGAAGACGCGCACCGACCAGTCGTGGAAGTCAGGCGAATGCCATTCCAGGATCAGCGATTCCTGCGCTGCCGACCCCAGCGTGCCGAAGGGATAGAGGATGATGCCGGGGCCGTTGAGGTTGATCGCCGAGACCAGCACGCAGCACAGTGTCACCAGGCCGAGCGTCCGCACCCGCGCCGCCGGTGCGCGGTCGGCGATCGACAGCCGGTGGGCGACCGCCTCGGCGACAACGATGAGCGCCAGGAAAGCCAAGCCGATGAGGAAGCCGGAGTGAAGGTTGCTCCACACCAGGAACATCGGCAGCAGCAGCCACACCAGCCGGCCGCCGCACCGCAGGTGGCGCTCAGCGAGAAGCAGCGTGAGCGCTGCGCACGCGAACGTGATCATCTGGGCTCGCGGGCCCCAGATGGGATAGCCGGCGATCACCGCCAGCACCATGCCACCGCCGAGCACCAAGGAGTTCGGTCGGTCGAGGCGGGCGCGCTGGAACACGCAGACCACTCCGAGCCATGTCACCGCGCTGAGCACCACCACCACCGCGCCCAGTCCACCCCAGCTCTGCAACCATGCGAAGAGCACCTCAGTGAGCCACTCGTGCATGGTCCATGCGTGGCTGCTGACCGTGTACGTGAACGGGTCGGTGCCGAGGAGGCCTCCGCGCTGCAGGATCAGCTGGCCGCTGCGTAGGTGCCACCAGAAGTCGGGGTCGCGAATGGCGCTGGTCACCGGGAAGGCGGCCGCGAGCAGAACCGCGCTCAGGAACAGGCCGCCCGGGGAGGTGAGGCGGTCGGCGAGCGACTGGCGCGGACGGTCGTCGGTTGGGTTCGGCGCAGCAGCCGACGGCGGACCGGGGAGGGCCGCGTTCACGAGTCTGGTCACGGTTGCCGCCATTGTCAT
>JALYTM010000063.1 GCA_030854305.1 Candidatus Dormiibacterota bacterium | reverse complement strand
CAGTAGGCAGGGTACAGCCCGGCGGTGACCAGCTCGGCCTCTTCGGAACTGCGTTCGCGCCAGAAGCGCGGCACCAGGTCCACCCAGCGCTGCAGGAACGGCGAGTACAGCTCCTGCTGGTCGCGCTCCTGCATGCCACCGATGAGCGCGCGCATCGTTGCCAGCGGTGTGGATGGCTCGACGATCCGTTCCCACGCCGCCTGCTTGGCGGCGGCGTCGGGTCGCGCGGCGAGTGCGGCGGCGGCCATCCTCTGGCCGAGGTCGGTGTGGTCACGAGCGGCTTCCGCCTCGATCCCGGCCTGGTCGAGATGGCCGGCGGCAGCGAGCCGGCGCACCAGGAACCAGCGCAGGTCCTGGTCGACAGTGATGCCCGCGGGGACGACGGTGCCGTCGAGCAGCGCGGATGCGACTGCGAGGTGCTCGGCGCTGTCGGCGGTGGTCACCATGGCGTGGAGTGCGCTGAGCTGCAGCGGTGAGCCGGGCTCAGCGGTGGCGAGGAGACGTTGCACGGTGTCGTGGAGCCGGAGGCGCAGCGCGCGCCGATTGGCGGGCGCGCTGAACAGCTCGACCGCCCCGCGCACCTGGGCGAGCAGGTCGTCGATGATCGTCGGCAGGTGCTCCTGCGGCGCGTGGCGCGCGATCAGGTCCACGTACTGGCTCGCCGGCAGCTCGGCGTCGCGGGTCATGTCCCACATGGCGGCCCAGATCAGCGAGCGTGCCAGAGGGTCGTCGAGGTCGCTGAGGTGGTCGAGGACGGTCTGCGTCGACACCTCATCGAGGCGGATCTTGGCGAAGGCGAGGTCGCCGTCATTGACCAGCAGCAGTGCCGGACGCGCGCGACGGCGAAGCTCCGGCACCTCGGTCCGCGGCCCGGTCACGTCGAGCGCGACGCGGTCGGTGCGCACCAGCCGGCCGTTGTCATCGAGGTCGTAGAGGCCGAGGTACAGACGGTGTGAGCGGAGGGTGGGGAAGGCAGGGTTGGCAGCCGACTGCACAATCGCGCAGCTGTCGATCATGCCTCCGTCGGTGCTCACGATCTCCGCCTGCAGCACGTTCATGCCCGCCGTCTGCAGCCATTCCTGCGACCACGCTGCCAGGTCGCGACCCGACTCGGCCGCCAGCGGTGCCAGGAAGTCGCGGAGGGACGCGTTGCTCCACTGGTGCGTGGCGAAGTACTTGCGGACGCCGCCGAAGAACGCGTCCTCGCCAACCCATGCCACCAGCTGCTTCAGCACTGACGCACCCTTGGCGTAGCTGATGCCGTCGAAGTTGAGCCGCCCGGTGCTGACGTCGGGGACGTCGGCCACGATCGGGTGGGTGGTGGGCAACTGGTCCTGGCGAGCCGCCCACGTCTTGTCACCGTTGGCGAAGTCGACCCAGGCGCTGGTGAAGCGCGTGGCGGTCGCCAGCCCATCGTTGCCCATGTAGGTCGCGAAGCTCTCGTTGAGCCACAGGTCGTTCCACCAGCGCATGGTCACGAGGTCGCCGAACCACATGTGCGCCATTTCGTGGAGGATGGTGCCCGCGCGCCAGGCGCGGATGGTGGCGGTGACCGGGCCGCGGTAGATGGTGACCTCCTCCCGGAAGGTCACACAGGCGACGTTCTCCATGGCGCCGGCGTTGAACTCGGGCACGAACAGCTGGTCGTACTTGCTGCCGAACGGGTACCGCATTGCGAAGCGGCTCTTGAAATGGTCGAGCCCCTGCTTGGTGACCTCGAAGATCTCCTCGTCGTCGAGGTACTGCCGCAGCGACTGGCGGCAGTAGAGGTTGAGCTCGATGCCGTCGTGCGTGTCGGTGACGCGCGCGTACGGGCCGCCGACAACGGCGACCAGGTACGTCGACATCCGCGGTGTGTCCTCGAACACCACCACCCGGTTGCCGCCGGCCGGTTCGTCCCTGGTCGCAACCGGCGCGTTGCTGACCACCGTCCAGCCTTCCGGGGCGGAGATGCGCAGCGAGAAAACGGCTTTGAGGTCGGGCTGGTCGAAGCACGCGAACAGCCGGTGCGCCTCGAAGGGCTCGCACTGCGTATACGTGTACACCGCGTTGTCGGCGGGGTCGACGATGCGGTGAAGGCCCACGCCGGTGTGCGAATACCTGCACGCGGCCACCACGTGGAGGCGGTTGCTCTGCGCCCGCAGCCCGCGCAGTGCGATGCGGTTCTCGGCAAACGCCGCGACATCGACCGGTTGGCCGTTGAGCGTCAGCTCGGACACCGACTCCGCGTCGAGGTCGATGAAGGTGTCGGCACCGTCGCGGGCGGAGAACTCGATGTCGGTCTCCGACCTGAACGTGGTCGCCGTGAGGCCACCGGTGAGGTCCAGCGAGATGGAGTACCGCAGTTCGCTGATCAGCGCCGCGCGTTGCTCGGCCTCCGAGCGCAGGAGATCGTCAGGAATCATCGCCCTAGCCTATCGTGCCGTGCGCTGTCGGTGACCGCGGCACATCCTCGACGGCGGCGAGAGCCTGGTCGAGGTCGTCGACGAGGTCGTCCACGTCCTCGATGCCGATCGAAAGCCGCAGCAGGCCGTCGTCGACGCCGATGCGCCGGCGCTCGACCGATGGCACCGAGGAGTGGGTCATCAGTCCGGGGTGCTCCGCAAGCGATTCGACCGCCCCGAGCGACTCGGCCAGTGTGAACAGCCGCATGGACTCGACCACCCGCACGGCCTCCTCCTGGCTGGCCATCTCGAACGACACCATGCCGCCGAACATTCCGCCCATCTGCTCCCGCGCCAGCGCGTGTTGGGGGTGGGACGGCAACCCGGGGTGGTGGACGCGCCGCACCGCGGGGTGGCCCTCGAGGTGGCGCGCGATCAGCAGCGCGCTGGCACTCTGCCGCTCGACACGCAGCGCGAGCGTTCGCAGCCCCCGCAGAAGGAGCCAGCAGTCGAACGGGGACGGCACCGCCCCGGTGGCGTTCTGGTGGAAGCGCAGGCGCTCATGGATCGCTGGGTCGGACGTGACCAGGCAGCCGCCGAGCACGTCGCTGTGGCCGCCGAGGTACTTGGTGGAGCTGTGCATGACCACGTCGGCGCCCAGCTCCAACGGTCGCTGGATGCGGGGGGTCGCGAAGGTGTTGTCGACAACCAGGATGGCGTCGTGCTGGTGCGCAGCGGCGGCGGTGGCGGCGATGTCGACGATGCGCAGCAACGGGTTGGTCGGGCTCTCGATCCACACCATCCGGGTGCGGCCGGTCATCGCCGCGGCGACCGCCCCCGACTGGGCGGCGTTGACGGCGGTGAACGACACCCCGTACCGGCTCATGACCTTGTCGAAGAGGCGGTAGGTCCCCCCGTACGCATCCTCCATGTACACCACGTGGTCGCCGGGATCCAGCAGCATCATCGCCGTGGACGTGGCCGCCAGGCCCGACGCGAACGCCAGCGCGTGGAGCCCGCCCTCGAGCGTCCGCAGGGCGGTCTCGAGCTGCTCCCGCGTGGGATTGTTGCTGCGCGTGTACTGGTAGCCCTGGTTCCTACCGATGCCGTCCTGGGCAAAAGTGGTCGCCAGGTGGATCGGCGGCACCACCGCTCCCGTCGCCGGGTCGGGGCCTTGCCCGGCATGGACGGCACGGGTGGCGAAACCCGGCCGGCCCGGCGTCGGCGACCCCACGTCAGGGCTTCCCACGGTGGGCCACGAACTCGAGCAGGTCGCTGCGCGTGACCACGCCGACGGGCGTCTGGCCGTCGAGGATCATCACCGCGGCCTCGCCGTTGAGAAGGGGCGCGAACGCGTCGTCGAGCGGCGCGTCTGCATCGACCGAGCTGAAGGGAGGATCCATCGCCGCCGACACCGGTGTGGTCACCACCGCGGGGTCGCGGTAGACGCGGTCCAGCAGGGTGCGCTCGGCGATGCTGCCCACCACCGTGGTCGCGCCGTTCTCACCTTCGACCACCGGCAGCTGCGAGATGTTGTACTGCTGCATCAGGTCGATCGCCTCCCCGACGGTGCGGCCGGCGCCAACCGCCACCAGCGACGGCACCTCACCGTCACCGCTCCCGTGCGCAGCGAGCACCTCCCGAACGCGAGCCGGTCCGAGGCGATCGAGGAACCCGTTCTGGCGCATCCACTCGTCGGAGAAGAACTTGCTGAGGTAGTTCCGGCCGGTGTCGGGCAGCAGGACCACCACCACCGCGTCGGGGTCGGCGTCGGCGGCAACCAGCAGCGCGGCGTGCAGCGCCATCCCCGCGGAGCCCCCGACGAGGATGCCCTCCTCGCGGGCCAGCCGGCGCGCTGCGACGAAGGCCTCGCGGTCGGTGACCTGCACGATGCGGTCCACGACGGTGGGGTCGAACGTGCCCGGCCAGAAGTCCTCCCCGACGCCCTCGATCTTGTACGGGGCGATGGGCCCGGAGAAGATCGAGCCCTCGGGGTCGGCACCGACGACGGTGATCCCAGGGTTCTGTTCCTTGAGGTAGCGCCCGGTGCCGCTGATGGTGCCGCCGGTGCCCACCCCGGTGACGAACACGTCGATGCGACCGTCGGTCTGTCGCCACAGCTCGGGGCCCGTGGTCCGGTAGTGGGCCTCGGGGTTGCGCGGGTTGAAGTACTGGTTGGGCTGGAAGGCGGCAGGGATCTCCCGCGCCAAGCGTTCGGCAACCGAGTAGTAGGACTGCGGCGAGTCGCGGTCCACGTTGGTGGGGCAGACCACCACCTCCGCGCCATATGCCTTGAGCAGGCTGATCTTCTCCGACGACATCTTGTCCGGCATGACGAAGATCATCTTGTAGCCCTTGATCGCGGCAACCATGGCGAGCCCGTGGCCGGTGTTGCCGGACGTGGGCTCCACGATGGTGCCCCCGGGGCGAAGGGCCCCCGATCGCTCGGCGTCCTCAACCATGCCGAGCGCGATGCGATCTTTCACGCTGCCACCCGGGTTGAGCTGTTCCATCTTGGCGAAGACGGTGGCCCGGATCCCCCGGGTGAGCGCCCGGAGCCGCACCAGCGGGGTGTTGCCGACCAGGTCGAGGATGCTCTCCGAGTACTCCACTGTCGGATTCTATGCTCGCCGATGCACCATCCCACGCCGCCGGCCCCGGGGCGGGCAGGGTTCAGTCGGGAGGGGGAACCGTGTAGGCCCGCTCCACGTAGTCCCGGACCATGCGCGACGCCGAGAAGCGCGGCCCGTTGGTGCGCATCGACCGCTTGACCCGGCGTATCCAGCCGCGGGGGATGCCGTCCGCGTCACGGTCGTAGAACAGCGGCGCCACCTCGTGCTCCAGCAGGTCATAGAAGGCGGCGGCGTCGCGGGTGTCCTGGACGTGCGGGTCGTACACCGTTTCGCCGCCAATGCCCCAGCCATTCTCGCCGTCGAACGCCTCGGCCCACCAGCCGTCGAGCACGGACAGGTTGAGCCCGCCATTGAGCACCGACTTCATGCCGCTGGTGCCGCTCGCCTCCAGCGGCGGTCGGGGAAGGTTGACCCAGAGGTCGCAGCCGGCGACCAGCGCGGTGGCGATCTCGAGGTCGTAGTTGTCGATGAAGCTGACCCGTTCGGCGGCCTTGTCCAGGGTATTGAAGGTGAACAGCCCCTGCGCCGACCTTTTGCCCTCCTCGTCATTGGGATGTGCCTTGCCGGAGAGGACCAACTGCATCGGCCGCTGGTCGCTGGCGATCAGAGCAGCGACCCGCTGGGGTTCCATGGTCAGGATGTACAGGCGCTTGTACGTCGCCAGCCGCCGCGCGAAGCCGATGGTCAGCGAGTTGGGGTCGAAGCCCCGGTCGGCCGCCTCCACGATCTCCCGCGGTTCGCCCCGCGCCAGACGGGCGGCCACGGTGCGGTCGCGCACGAACTCGACGAAACGAGCGCGCAGGTCGTTTCGCAGCGCCCACAGCTCCGCGTCCGGGATGTCATCCAGCCCGGCCCACGCCTCCGGGTCGGCGGCGTGCTCGATCCACCCCGCGCGGAGGTGGCGGTCGAGCAGGGCGCGGGTTCGGGGATGGATCCAGGTCGGGACGTGCACGCCGTTGGTGACGTAGCCGATGGGCACCTGCTCGACAGCGAGGTCGGGGAAGAGCGGCTGCCACATCTGCCGCGACACCTCACCGTGGCGACGGCTCACGCCGTTGGCGGCACGGCTCATCCTGATCCCGAGAGGGGTCATCACGAAGGGCTCGTGGGGGTTGTCCGGCCGGGTCCGGCCCAGGGCCACGAAGCGGTCGAAGTCCATCGCCACCTCCGCCGGGAAGCCGCCCATGACCTCGGTGATCTCCGCGATGTCGTAGCCCTCGTTGCCCGCCCCCACCGGCGTGTGCGTGGTGAACACGGTGCGCCGGCGGGCGTTCTCGTACGCCGCCTCCGGGTCCACCCCCGCCGCGATGTCGACGCGGGCAAGCTCGAGGGGGGCGAGCGCCGCGTGGCCCTCGTTGAGGTGGACCACGGAGGGAACCATCCCCATCGCCGCCAGGGCACGCATCGACCCGATGCCGAGGAGCGCGTACTGCGCCAGCCGGATGGCCCTGTCGCTCTCGTAGAGACGGGCGGTGATCCACCGGTCGATGCGTGAATTCTCCGGTCGCTCGGCGTCGAGAAGGTAGAGCGCGACGCGACCCACGTTGACCCGCCACACCTGCACCACCAGCTCGCGGCCGCGGACGGGGACCACCACGGTCAGGGGCCGGCCTTCGCTGTTGGTGACAAGAGCGGCAGGAACACGGTCGGGGTCGAGAGGGATCCAGTACTCGTGCTGGTACCCGGTGCGGTCCATGCGCTGGATGAAGTAGCCCTCGCGGTACAGGAGGCCGACGGCGACCATCGGCACCGCCATGTCGCTCGCCTCCTTGAGGATGTCACCGGCGAGCACCCCGAGCCCGCCGGCGTAGATCGGCAGCGATGAGTGCACCGCGAACTCCGCACAGAGGAAGGCGATCGGGTGCCGCACGGTCGCCTGCCCCACCGGCATCGCCGGGCGCGCCGACTGGACCGCTAGCGAGTCGACGAGCCGGCGCGCCGCCTCGACGCGCGCACTGTCCTTGGCGAATCGCTCCAGTGCCCGCGTCGACGCCTCGAGCAGGAGCCTCACAGGGTTCTCGTGGGCGCGCTCCCAGCCCTCCGGGTCGACCGCCTCGAAGAGGTCACTGCCGCCCGGCGTCCACGACCATCGATAGTCGTATGCCAGCCGGGCGAGGACGTCGAGCGGTGCGGGCAACCGGGCCGCCAGCGTGCGGATGGCCCGGTCGACGTCGGCGCTGCCGTCGGTACTGGTGCCGGCGCCGGCCTGTGTCTCGCTCATGGGTTCGAGATGGTACCGGCAACCGGTGGTCGATCCAGACGGGTCAACCCACGCCGGCCGCTTCCAGCACCGCCGCCACCCCGGCGCCCGGGCCACCGTGGTGGCCGAACACCGCCGTCCCCGCCACCAGCACCGTCG
>JALYTM010000347.1 GCA_030854305.1 Candidatus Dormiibacterota bacterium | reverse complement strand
CCCGTACACCAGCTGGGCTCGGCTGCGGTGGCCGCCCCCACGCGCCGCCTCAGCACCGCCGACGTGCACGACGAGCTGCTCGCGATCGCACGCCGGCGCCTGCAGCGGTCCGCGTCGCGCGTCGAGAGCGCACTCGCGGCGGCGGTGGCTCAGCAGCTACCGATCGACCGGGTGCTGGAGGACCTCCGGAGCCTCAGCATCCGCGGCGTGATGCCGGAAACCATCGGTGCCATGGTCGATGAGATGGCGGCCGCATCCGGACGAGGCGCCGGCCCGCCTGCGTGATTTCATCCGGACGTCTCGCCGGCTGAAGGTGCGGATGCGGCGGTTTGGCGTCCTGGGCTTTCCTCAACCATCGCCACCAACCGACGCTCCGTGTACCAGGGCCGCAAGCGCACGATGGTCGGGGGCCTGCCGCGATAGAGCACCACAGCAGCACCTTCCTGCAGCTGCCGCAGCGCGTCGGGACTGGCCATCTGGTCCTGGCGGATCGAGTACGACCGCGACGTCTTCCCGGCCTGGTGGCTCAGCTGTAGATCGGTGTACTCGGTGCGACCGATCATCCTGGCGACAACCTCCGACGTCTCGGGGTCGCTGATCCCGGGCAACACCATCTTGCAGCCGTGGTTGTTGAGGATCGAGTTGGCCTTGTCGGCTCCGTACCTCTGACGCAGCTGCGAGAAGTCCTGGATGATTGACATCAGCACGATGCCGCGGCCTGCACCCTGCGATGCCAGCGCCGGCAGGTCATCGATGGGAACAATGTTGGCGAGCTCGTCGAGGAACAGCCCCAGCTCAGGATGGAGACGCTTCCGCGGCATGCCGGCCGCGAGTACGTACGCCTCGGTGACCACGGTCATCAGGATGCCGACGAACAGGGACGCGACGCGTTCGGGCGACTGACGCGGGGTGCAGAGGTACAGGGTGCCGTTGTTGCGCAGCATCGCCCGCGCGTCGAAGTCACACGACGACGCGGAGAGAGCCACCGGCTGCTCGTGGAACACGCTGAAAATGCGCATCACCGTCGAGAACACCGTGCCGCGCTCCTTCTCCGGCCGCTGGTCAACCGACCGCAGCATGTCCACCGACCGCTGGGCATCCTCCGAGAACCGCGGATCGCCACCGAGCCTGACCAGGAGTGACGCGGGCTCCTCGAGGTCGAACGAGCCGATCCACCGACCGACGTCGACGATGGTGCGGCCAGTTGCGGCTGCGACGAACAGCAGAGGCGCGATCAGCAGCTTGCCGGACTCGGCCCAGTGTGCCCAGTCGTTGTCACCGCGCCCGCCTCCCTGCTGCAGGCCGGCGCACAGCCAGGCCGCGGCTCGCCAGGATGCATCCAACGTTCCGCACCCGGCCAGAGGCGACCACGTGGTGGACGGCCGCCGGCCCGGTGAGTCGCCGGTGGGGTCGTACACGTAGACGGGCCCACTTCGTGATCGATGTGCGGACGTGAGGTCGACCAGCTCCGCCTTGGTGGACGTCACGATTGCCGGGCCCTGCCAGTCCAGCACGTTGGGGACGACCAGGCCCGACGTCTTGCCGCTGCGAGTCGGGCCGATGACCAGCACCGACGTCTCGGGCTCGGTGGCGATCATGACCGCACCCCGCCGTCCCAGAATGATCGCGCCCGGGCGCGGTCCGCGAACGCGCAGCCGTCGAAGGTCACGCCGGCGTGCCCAGCGCGATGAGCGTGGAAGGCTGTTGGGAAGAAGCATCCTTGCGCCGGCGAAACCGGGAACGCCACCACTCCACGCGATCATTGCAGCCACGGAGGCCGCGACCGCGAGCAGCGGCGTGACCACGATGAATGTGACGAACATCCAGCGTCTCTGCGGTTCAGCGGCACCGACGAGGTGCCACCACACCACACGATCGCCGTCGTCGCGAAAGACGGTCACCAAACGAACCGGGTTGATGTAGTCGACAGGAGAGACCGTCGGCTGCGCGCCCGACAGCCACGCTGCGCCAGTCAGCAGGGACCAACTTCCCAGCCAGGCGCCGAGGATGGCACCGACAACGAAGAGGTCGGCGCGGCGCGAGCGCGGCGACGGGCTCGCGGAGCGGTTCACACCTCGACGGTAAGACGACCCGCGAGACCGTCCGCGGACATCCGCCCCCTCTAACTAGTGGTCTGTCCGGGAAATGACTCGACAACGGGCGATCTTCTCCAGGATGTCTTGCACAGAGGCGGTCCAGATAAAGGGCGTGGGGTCTGCGTTGTGCACGGAGAGATACTCCCTGATGGCTG
>JALYTM010000062.1 GCA_030854305.1 Candidatus Dormiibacterota bacterium | reverse complement strand
GCCCGGCGCCGCCGGCGCCGCCGCGGCTGTCCTGCCCGCCTCGCGGGCGGTGGGATTCGTGGAGAAGCCCGACATCGAGCGCGCGCAGCAGTTCCACGACGGCGGCCGCCACCTCTGGAACCTCGGGCTGTTCGCGTGGACGGCTGCGCGCATGCTGGCCGAGATCGAGGCGGCCGACCCCGCCCTGGCAGCCTCGCTGCGAGACATCGTCGAGGCCCGCGCCACCGGCGACGCGTCGGGCGCTGACCAGCTGTACGCCGCTCTGCGGAGTGTCGCCATCGAGCCGCTGGTGTTCGAGCGCACCGAGCGCCTGTCGGTGGTCACCGCCGACTTCGCGTGGTCGGACCTCGGCTCGTGGGCGGACCTCGCCCAGGCGAGGCGTGCGTCGCTGGACGGCGATCGCAACCTGGTGGTCGGGGACGCGGTGGTGATCGACTCCCACGACTGCCTGGTCGAGTCCCGCGGAGGTCGGACGATCGCGGTGGTGGGGGCGGAGGGATTGGTGGTCGTCGACACCGGGGACGCCGTGCTGGTGATGCCGGCCACTGCCTCGCAGGAGGTGAAGGAGGTGGTTGCCCGTCTCCGCGACGAGGGACGGATCGACCTCCTCTAGTCGCGCCCTGCTCAGCCCGCGGTTGACGTGAGGGCGGGGTGCTGCCGACCGCCGTGATGCGGCAGAATGCCCCGTGATGGCAGCACCAATTCACTTCGGCACGGATGGCTGGCGCGCGGTCGTCGCCGACGACTTCACGTACGAGAATGTCCGGGCCGTGGCGCAGGGGGTCGCCGACTACCTCCGCGACGACGACCGTCCTGCCGTGGTGGGCCACGACGCCCGCTACTGCGCGGAGCTCTTTGCGCGCGAGGTGGCGCGCGTGCTGGCCGCCAATGGGCACCGGGTCCTGCTGCTCGACGGTGTCACGCCGACCCCGGCCGTGTCCTGGATGGTGGTGAGCAACCACGCCGCCGGGGCGGTTGTGGTCACTGCCAGCCACAACCCGATGGAGTTCAACGGGCTCAAGTACAAGCCGGACTTCGGTGGCTCGGCGTCGCCCGAGGTGGTCGCCGAGTTGGAGAAGTACGCCGCGGCGGCGCTGCGCGACGGCGGCGCCGGCATCCGCGTGATGCCGTTCGACGAAGCCGTAGCCGCCGGGACCGTCACCCTGCTCGACCCGCTGGAGTCCTACCTCGAGCAGCTCGGTCGCATCGTCGATGTGCCGCGGCTGCGCGGTGCCGGGCTGCGGGTGGTGCACGAGGCCATGTACGGCGCCGGTGCCGGCCTGTTCCAGCGCCTGCTGCACGGCGGCAGCACCACCGTGACCGAGCTGCACGCGGAGCGGAACCCGAGCTTCGGCGGCATGCACCCCGAGCCCATCGACCGCTACATGCCCGAGGCGATGGCGCTGATGGCCAGGAAGGAGCACGACCTGCTGATCGCCAACGACGGTGACGCCGACCGCGTCGGCATCGCCGACGAGAACGGACGCTACGTCAACCAGCTCGAGGTGATGGCGCTGTTCACCATGTACCTGCTCGAGAAACGCAAGCTCAGGGGCGACATCGTGCGCTCCCTGACCGAGACGACGATGGTCGACCTTCTCGGTGAGCGGTTCGGGGTCCCGGTGCACGAGATGCCGGTCGGGTTCAAGTACATCGGCTCCAAGATGCGCGAGACCGACGCGCTGCTGGGTGGTGAGGAGTCCGGTGGGTTCGCGTTCCGCGGGCACATCCCCGAGCGCGACGGAGTGCTCGCGGGCCTGATGGTGGCCGACATGATCGTCGAGTACGACATGCCACTGTCCGGGATCGTCGACCACCTTTTTGAGCTCGTCGGTCCCCACTCGTACGACCGCCACGACATCCGGTTCGAGCGCGACGGCTACGAGCAGCGCAAGCAGGACGTGTACCGGCGTCTCCATGAGGATGAGCCCCGCGATCTCGCCGGCAGTGCGGTGACGCGATCCCGGACAGACGACGGGTTCAAGTACTACCTGGAGGATGGTTCCTGGGTCCTTCTGCGGATGAGTGGCACCGAGCCGCTGATGCGTATCTACGCCGAAGCGGCATCACGCGACCGGGTCGAGGAGCTGATCAAAGCTCTCGGGGAACACGTGGGCGTCGCCGCGCCCGCCGGGCACTAGGAGCAGACGTCAGATGAGCGACGAGGCAAGCACCGTTGCGACCGCACCGGCGGGGGCGGGACGTATCGACAAGCCGTGGGGCTACGAGCTGCGCTGGGCGATCACCGACCGCTACCTGGGCAAGCTCATCCACGTCAACGCCGGGCACCAGCTGAGCCTTCAATACCACGTGCAGAAGGACGAGACCATCTTCATCAGCAGCGGCACGCTCGACCTCGTCCTCGAGGACGCACGAGGTGACGTGCAGACCCACCGTCTGACCAGCGGCATGTCGGCCCGGGTCAGGCCGGGTCGCAAGCACCGGTTCATCGCCGTCGAGGACACCGACCTGTTCGAGGTATCCTCGCCGGAGATCGACGACGTGGTCCGGCTGGAGGACAGCTACGGACGCGAGGGCACCAGCCACGCCTGACACAGCTCGGTACGCGCGGGCGCGGGCGACGAGGGGCACAGCCAGTGGATAACCGCTTCGAGGCACGGCGCGGACGCGGCAACGCGTTCTACGCCGACAGCGCGCGCGCCGCGCTAGGGCTGCGCAGCGACGTGCACGCGCTCAGCGACGTGCCACTCCCGTTCGTGCACACGGCCCTCGGCGTCGCCGTGTGCTCGGTGGTGGTGGCGCTCCGGCCACAGCAGGTTGGCCTGCGCAACAGTGTCATCGCGGCCGGCGCCCTCGCGCTGGGCAGTGCGCTGACACTTGCCCTGTACGACCGCTTCGTCTACCAGCGAGGCCTTCGCCACGCGCTGGCCGCCATGGCGCTGCCGATCGCGGCGATCGCCGGCTTCGTGGTGGTGCTCACCGCGTCGGGAAACCTCGGGCTGCGGCTTCCGGCCGGCGCGCTCACGGCCCTGGTGATCGGGGGGATCCCCCACCTCGGAGGTCTCCGTGCCGCCGGTCGCGAGGGGGTTGCCACCCGGCTGCTGCGCGACGGCGCCGGCATCCTCGTGCTTGCCCCCATCCTGCTGGCCGCGTACAGCGGTGCGGTTGCCTTGTGGAGCAGCGCCGCCCTTGCGGGCTGCGGTGTCCTGCTGGTCACCTTCGACGCGCTCCTCACCGAGACAATGGCAGCGCGATTGGCGGTCGCGGGAGCGGTCCTGGCTGGGGGGCTTTTCGCGGCGTTGGTTCTGGTGCTGCCGGCCGCCGGCCGTGGGACGGTGCGCGCTGCGCTGCTGTTGGTGTTGTGGTACGGCGTTCGTGGTGTGGTCGGCAGCCTCCCCCAGGCAGGCCGCCACCGGCTGGCGCTGACCGCGGAGTACGCCGTGTTCGTGGTGGCGGCAGCCGGCGGCCTCACCTACGGGGTGGTCTCCTGAGGGTCGTGCGGGTGATGCCGGATCACGACCCCCTCGAGGGCCTCGGTCAGGTGCCGACGTAGGCCGCGAGGTGCTCGCCGGTGAGGGTGGAGCGAGCGGCGACGAGGTCGGCGGGCGTGCCCTCGAAGACGATCCGGCCGCCGTCGTGGCCGGCGCCGGGGCCGAGGTCGATGATCCAGTCGGCGTGTGCCATGACCGCCTGGTGGTGCTCGATGACGATGACCGACTTGCCGGAGTCGACGAGCCGGTCGAGCAGGCCCAGCAGCTGCTCCACGTCGGCGAGGTGCAGGCCGGTGGTCACCTCGTCGAGGACGTACACGTGGCCCTTCTCGGCCATGTGGGTGGCCAGCTTGAGCCGCTGCCGCTCGCCACCGGACAGCGTGGTGAGCGGCTGGCCGAGGATGAGGTAGCCGAGCCCGACGTCAGCCAGCCGGCGGAGGATGGCGTGCGCGGCCGGCGTGCGCGCCTCGCCGGCGCCGAAGAACTCCTCGGCTTCGGTCACCGACATCGCCAGCACCTCGCTGATGTCGCGACCGCCGAGGTGGTGGGTCAGCACCGATGCCTGGAATCGCTTCCCCTCGCACTCCTCGCAGCTGGTGGCAACGCCGGCCATCATCGCCAGGTCCGTGTAGATGACGCCGACGCCGTTGCAGGTGGGACAGGCGCCTTCGGAGTTGGCGCTGAACAGCGCCGCCTTCACACCGTTGGCCTTCGCGAACGCCGTGCGGATCGGGTCGAGCAGCCCGGTGTAGGTCGCCGGGTTGCTCCGTCGCGAGCCGCGGATCGCGCCCTGGTCGATGGACACCACGCCCGCGCCGGCGGGGATCGACCCGCGCACCAGTGAGCTCTTGCCGGAGCCGGCGACACCGGTGACGACGACGAGCACACCGAGCGGGATGTCGACGTCGACATCGCACAGGTTGTGCGTGGTCGCGCCGCGGATCTGCAGCATGCCGTTGGGTGTCCGCACCGTCTCCTTGAGGGCGGCCCGGTCGGCGAGATGGCGGCCTGTGACGGTGCCGCTGGCCCGCAGCCCGTCGACGCTGCCCTCGAAGCAGATGGTTCCACCTGCCGCACCGGCACCGGGGCCGAGGTCGACGACGTGGTCGGCGACCGCGATGGCCGCCCACGGCTTGTGCTCCACGACGAGCACGGTGTTGCCCTTGTCCCGCAGCCTCAGCAGAAGGTCGTTCATCCGCTGGATGTCATGGGGATGCAGGCCCGCGGCAGGCTCATCGAAGACGTAGGTGACGTCGGTCAGCGCGGAGCCGAGGTGGCGGATCAGCTTGGTGCGCTGTGCCTCGCCGCCCGACAGCGTGCCCGACGGCCGGTCGAGCGAGAGGTAGCCCAGCCCGATCTCCACGAAGGAATCGAGGGTCTGCTGCAGCGTCGCGAGCAGCGGGGCCACCGACGGCTCGGCCACGCCGCGGACCCACTCGGCCAGGTCGCTGATCTGCATCGCGCACGCCTCGGCGATGTGAACGCCGCCGATCCGGGAGGAGAGCGCGGATTCGGTGAGCCGCGTGCCATCGCACTCGGGGCACACGGTGAAGGTGACCGCCCGGTCCACGAACGCCCGGATGTGCGGCTGCAGCGCCTCGATGTCCTTGGACAGGAACGACTTCTGGATTCTCGGGATCAGACCCTCGTACGTCAGGTTGATGTTGTCGACCTTGATCCTGGTCGGCTCCTTGTGAAGCAGGTCATTGAGCTCCTTGGTGGTGTACTTGCGGATGGGCTTGTCCGGATCGAGGAAGCCCGAGCCGCTGAAGATGCGGCCATACCAGCCGTCGACGCTGTAGCCGGGGACGATGAGCGCACCCTCGTTGATCGACTTGGAGTCGTCGTACAGCGCAGTGAGGTCGAAGTCGGTGACCGAGCCGAGGCCGTCGCAGCGCGGGCACATGCCGCCGGTGCGGGTGAAGCTTGCTCGCACCGTCCGGCGCGCACCGCGCTCGACCGTGATCGCACCGCTCGCCCGCACCGAGGGGGTGTTGAAAGAGAACGCGCTCGGCGAGCCGATGTGCGGCTGTCCGAGCCGGCTGAAGAGGATGCGCAGCAGCGCGTTGGTGTCGGTGGCAGTGCCGACCGTGGAGCGGGCGTCGCCACCCATTCGCTGCTGGTCGACGACGATCGCGGTCGTCAGCCCCTCCAGCAGGTCGACCTCCGGCCGCGCCAGGGTCGGCATGAAGCCCTGCACGAAGGCGCTGTATGTCTCGTTGATCATCCGCTGAGACTCCGCGGCGATCGTGCCGAACACTAGGGAGCTCTTGCCCGAGCCGGAGACGCCGGTGAACACCGTCAGCCGGCGCTTCGGAATCTCGACGCTGACATCCTTGAGGTTGTGCACGCGCGCGCCGTGCACGCGGATCAGATGGTGGCTGTCGGCAGCGTGCAGCGGAGGAGACTGCGTGTCCGTCCTCGCAGCCGTGCTCAAGCTATACCGGAGCCCCAGCAGCTTGCAGCAAGCGAAACTCATTGCCCGACGGGTCGCGAAACGCTGCGTCGACACCGTACGGCCGTTGGCCCGCGGGACGCGTGAACTCAACTCCCTTTGCCTTCAAGTCCTCGTACGTTGCGAAGCAGTCATCTGTCGAAAAAACGATCCCGCTCAGCATGCCCTTGGCAACAGCCGACTTGACATGCGCGGCTGTCTCCTCATCCATCGGATACCCGGGAAGAGCCAGGACGATCGCAAGATCCGGCTGACTCGACGATGCCACCGCGAGCCAGCGATAGTCGCCGCTCCTGACATCTTCGCGTACGCTGAAACCCAGCTTCTCAAAAAACGTCAGCGCCTCATCCTGATCCCGGACCCAGAGTGTGGCGTGGCTCGTCTGTACAGACATCGTGGTCATCCCCTTGTATCGGACTGTTCCGGTGTGGCTCAGCCACAAGGTCATCCTACCGAGTACCGCGGCCTCAGTCTTCTCGATTCCTGCTCGATCGCGGGCGGCTCACCGCCTCGTAGATACAGGTCGGGATCATCGCTTGTGCAAAGGGTGATGGGAAACGCTCGCGATACTGCGTGGGGCTTTCCCCGAACGCGCGGCGAAACGCGGTGGTGAACGATCCGACACTCGACAACCCGACGGAAACGCAGACTTGTGCAACGTTGTAGTCGGTGTTGCGCAGCAGCGCCGCTGCTCGCTCCATCCGTCGCGTCAGCAGATACTGGTGCGGCGTTTCTCCAAATGCGTTTCGGAACTGACGCGTGAAGTGCGCGGGAGACTGATACGCGGCTCGCGCAACCATGGAGACGTTGAGCGGTTCACGGTAATGCGCATCAATGAAATCCCGCGCGCGAAGCAGATGCCGCTCCGTTTGCGTCGCCAGCACAGCCATCACCGGCAGTATCGCAATGGCTTGCCCCTCGGCAAGCGATGCAGGACCGTGCGCGTGACCTACGAGCGCGTCTGCACCGAGGAGGTCACCCGATGGTGGGCCTGCCCGCGCTCGCGGCGGCCGGCGTACAGGGCGGCATCGGCGCGCTCCACCAGGGTGTCGACTGTGTCGCCGTGCAGCAGCTCGGCGATTCCGGTGCTGATGCCGCCGGCGGTTACCGCCGCGACCTGCTCGCGAAGCATGCCCGCGGTGCGCTGAGCCTGTTCCAGCGTGGTCCCGGTGAGGACACACAGGAACTCGTCGCCGCCGTATCGCACGATCAGGTCGTAGGAGCGAAGGCGCTCACGCATCGCGCTGACGGCGTCGCGGAGCAGATCGTCGCCGGCCGCGTGGCCGGCGCGGTCGTTGACCTCCTTGAGCCCGTCCACGTCGACGAACACCACCACCACCGCCCCCTCGCCGCCGCGCCGGTGGCGATCGATCTCCCGCTGCAGTGCGGCCAGCCCGGCGCCGCGGCGCAGGGCGCCGGTGAGGTCGTCGACGGAGACCTGGGACGCGAGGCGCCGGTACTGGTCGGCGATGGCTCGGATGCGGTCCACCGCACCGGCCACATCCGCGTCCG
>JALYTM010000061.1 GCA_030854305.1 Candidatus Dormiibacterota bacterium | reverse complement strand
CGGAGCACCTGGTCCGGCGGCAGCCCTGCTGCCTCCTGCGCGGTCGACGCGTCCGCGTACACGGCGTCCCGGTGCGACTCGAGCTGGTAGACGGCCTTGATGATCGACTGCGGTGTGATCCCGTGTTCGACGTTGTGGGCCACCTGCACGCTGCGGCGACGGTCGGTCTCGGCGATGGCGCGCTCCATCGCGTCCGACCGGGAGTCCGCGTACATGACCACGTGTCCGTTGATGTTGCGTGCGGCGCGGCCGATGGTCTGCACCAGCGAGCGGAAGCCGCGCAGGTAGCCCTCCTTGTCGGCGTCGAGGATGCCGATGAACGACACCTCGGGGAGGTCCAGACCCTCGCGCAGGAGGTTGATGCCGACCAGCACGTCGAAGACCCCGAGGCGGAGGTCGCGGATGATCTCCACGCGCTCCAGCGTGTCGATGTCGCTGTGCAGGTACCGGACGCGGACGCCTGCCTCGCGCAGGTAGTCGGTGAGGTCCTCCGCCATCTTCTTGGTGAGCGTGGTGATCAGGCAGCGCTCCTTCTGCGCCACTCGTCGCGCGATCTGGGCCAGCAGGTCGTCGATCTGGCCCTCGGAGCTCTTCACCTCGACGGTGGGATCGACGAGGCCGGTGGGCCGGATGATCTGCTCGACGACACGCGTCGAGTGCTCCTCCTCGTAGGGGCCCGGCGTGGCACTCACGTACACGATCTGCCCCACCATCGAGTCCCACTCCGCGAACGTTAGCGGACGGTTGTCGAGCGCCGACGGGAGCCGGAACCCGTACTCGACGAGCGGGATCTTGCGGGAGCGGTCGCCGCCGAACATGCCCCCGATCTGGGGAACGGCGACGTGCGACTCGTCGACCACGACGAGGGCGTCGTTGGGCAGGAAGTCGAGCAGGCAGAAGGGCCTTTCCCCTTGGGCACGACCGCTGAGGTGTCGTGAGTAGTTCTCGATGCCGGCACAGGTGCCGGTCTCGCGCATCATCTCCATGTCGAAGTTGGTGCGCTGCAACAGGCGTTGCGCCTCCAGCAGCCGGCCCCGCGACTCCAGCTCGGCAACGCGCTCGGTCAGCTCCTCCTCGATCCGCTGCAGTGCCGTCTTCATCTGCTCCTGCGGGGTCACGTAATGGGAGGCCGGGAACACGGTGAGCTCGTCGCGCTGGGCGAGGATCTCACCGGTGAGCGGATCGAACTCCTTGATGGACTCGATCTCGTCTCCGAAGAACTCGATGCGCGTCGCCACCTCGTCGTAGGCCGGTTGCACATCGAGGACATCACCGCGGACCCGGAACCGGGAGCGGCCGAAGTCGATGTCGTTGCGCGAGTACTGCAGGTCGGACAGCTTGCGCAGAAGGATGTCGCGCCGCCAGGTCTCGCCGCGCTTGACCACCATCGACTCGCCGAGGTAGTTCTCCGGCGAACCGATGCCGTAGATGCAGGAGATCGATGCCACCACGATCACGTCGCGGCGGGTCAGGAGCGCGCGCGTCGCGCTGTTGCGGAGCCGGTCGATCTCGTCGTTGCGCGTCGAGTCCTTCTCGATGTACGTGTCGGTGCGGGGGATGTAGGCCTCGGGTTGGTAGAAGTCGTAGAAGGAGACGAAGTACTCCACCGCGTTGTTGGGGAAGAACTCGCGGAACTCCGCCCACAGCTGGGCGGCCAGGGTCTTGTTGGGCGACAGGACCAGCACCGGTCGCTGCACGCGCTGGGCGAGGTGGGCGATGGTGAACGTCTTCCCGGAGCCGGTCACGCCCAGCAGCGTCTGCTCGCGGAGGCCGCTCTCGACGCCCTGGTGGAGGTCGTCGATGGCCTTCGGCTGGTCGCCGGCGGGAGAGAACGAGGAGACGACTTCGAGGTCTGGCACCAGGTCAGTCTACCGGTCACCGCGTGGCCGTCCGACGGGGCCGCGGCGGGGCGGTGCGGTCAGCGGTGCAGCGCTGCGTAGACCTGCTCGAGGCGGGCGGCGAAGACGTCCCAGGAGTGGACGGCGAGGACCTCCCGCTGCGCGCCGGCAGCGATCGCCCCGCGCTCGCCGGGGTTGTCGATGAGCCGCAGGCACTGGTCGACGGCGGCGTCGATGTCGCCCACGTCGACGAGGGTGTCAGGGCTGAAAACGGCGTCGCGGAGCCCGTCGACGTCAGTGCCGACCACCACCGCGCCGGCGGCCTGCGCCTCGAGCGCCACCAGGCCGAGCCCCTCGTAGCGCGAGGGGATCAGCACCACCGCGGCGCGCGCGTACTCCTCGCGGAGCCGTTGCTCGTCGACCCGGCCGATCACCTCGACCCCCGACCCCAGGGCTACCCGGCGCACCTCGTCGTCGAGGTGGCCCGAGCCCACCACGACGGCGGTGGCGCCGGGGCGGCACTCGAGCACCCGGGCCATGATCTCGACCGCGTCCAGCACGCCTTTCTCGGTCTCCCAGCGCCCGGCGAAGAGCACGCGGCCGGCGTCTCGCGCGGGGCCGTCAGCGAGCGGCGGTTCCACCCCGGGTGTCAGCACCTCGATGCGACGCGGGGCCACGCCGAGGCGGCTCACCGCGCGGGCGGTGGACGCGGAGATGGCCAACACCATCGACGCACGCCGGTAGGCTCGCGCCTCGAGCGGAGACAACAGTCGCTGCAGCGAGCGCGGTGGGTGTGCCTGACGGTACGTGTGGTTGGCCGTGTACACGACGGGCGCGCCGGGGTCGCGGAGCAGGATCACCCCGCCGGGGCCGCCGTTGACCTGGACGACGTCGCCGCCCAACCGCCGGATCTGCGCCGGGTGACGGTTGACGTGCAGCGAGAAGTCGAGCGGTGCGCGGCCGCTGACCCGGGTGAATCGCACCGCATGGTCGCCGCGGCCGCTGATGGTGCGCGTCTGGTGCCCACGCGCCTCCAGGGCGTCGCGCATGCCCCGCAGCACCACGCCCTGGCCACCCGCCGGCGGCGCGTCGTCGTAGCTGACGAAGGTGACGCGGGTCATCGCTGACAGGCGGGGCAGTAGACGGTGGTGCGACCGGCGAGGATGGTGCGGCGAAGCACCGTGCCGCACCGCAAGCAGGGCATGCCGCCACGGCCGTACACCTGCAGGCGCTCCTGGTTGCTGCCTTTGGCGTTCCACGCGTCGCGGTAGTCATCCACGCTGCTGCCGCGGTTGTCGATGGCGCTGCGCAGCACGGTGGGGATGGCGGAATGCAACGCGCCGCGCTGCGCCCGGGTCAGCGTCCGGCATCGGCGTTGCGGCCTCAACCCGGCGAGGTGGCATGCCTCGTCCACGTAGATGTTGCCCAGCCCGGCAACCCCCTTCTGGTCCAGCAGCGCCGCTTTCAGCGTTCGCGTGGTGGAGCGCAGGTAGGCGTCGAGGTGTGCTGGCGTGAACTCGTCCGACAGCGGCTCGACGCCGAGCGCGGGCAGCACTCCCGCGGCCTCGAGCGTGGTGCGCGGACCGAGCAGAACGCGGCCGAAGCGACGTGCGTCATCGAAGCGCAGTTCGCGGCCGTCGTCAAGCGACGCGCGCAGGTGCGTGTGCGCCGCGGTCGCCGAGCGGGCCTCGCAGACCAGCACGTGCCCGGTCATGCCGAGGTGGAAGACCAGGTCCTCGCCACCGTCGAGCGCGCAGACGATGAACTTGCCGCGCCTGCCGACGGAGTCGATGCGCCGCCCGGGCAGCACCGCGGCGAACACCTCGGGCACCGGGAAGCGAATCACCGAGGGGTGGCCCAACGCCACCGACATCACCGTGCGCCCCACCACGGTGGCACGTAGGTCGCGCGCGACCGTCTCGACCTCAGGAAGCTCCGGCACCGGCCGTCTCGCGCAGCGGCGTCATCGCCTGCCAGTTCTGGCCGGCCTTGACGTCAACGACAAGGGGCACGACCAGCTCGGCGGCCCCGCTCATCGCCTCGCGCAGCAGCGGCACCACGCGGTCGAGCTCGTCCTCGGGCGTCTCGAGGACCAGCTCATCGTGCACCTGGAGGAGCAGGCGCGAGCGCACCCCGGCGTCGCGCAGCGCGGTGTCGCACCGGATCATGGCCAGCTTCATGATGTCCGCGGCGGCTCCCTGGATGGGCATGTTCACCGCCATGCGCTCGGCGGCGCCGCGCAGCTGCCGGTTGGCGGCGCGGATGTCGGGGAGGTGGCGCCGCCGGCCCAGGAACGTCTCCACCCACCCCCACTCCCGGGCGTGCATGCGCGTTCGCTCCAGGTATCGGGTGATCGCCGGGAAGCTGTCGAAATACTTGGTGATGAACTCGTGCGCCACCTCGACGTCCATGCCCGTGTCGCGTGCGAGGCCGAAGTCGGACAGTCCGTACACCACGCCGAAGTTGACCACCTTGGCAATGCGCCGCTGGTCCGGCGTCACGTCCGCGGCCGGCACGTCGTACACCTCGGCGGCGGTGCGGCGGTGGATGTCCTCCCCTCGCATGAACGAAGCGATCAGCTCCTCCTCACGGGTGGCGTGGGCGAGCACGCGCAGCTCGATCTGCGAGTAGTCCGCACTGACCAGCACCTGCCCGGGGTCGGCGACGAACGCATGACGGATGCGCTGTCCCCAGCTGGTGCGAACCGGCACGTTCTGGAGGTTGGGGTCGGCCGAGCTGAGCCGGCCGGTGGCCGCCACCGCCTGGTTGAAGGAGGTGTGGATGCGGTTGTCGGCGCCGCTCATCAGCGGCAGGGCGTCCACGTACGTGCTCTTGAGCTTGGTCAGCTGACGCCACTCCAGCACCACGTCGACGATGGGGTGCTCGGTGCGCAGCGTCTCGAGGCTGTCGGCGTCGGTGCTGCGGCCGGTCTTGGTGCGGCGCCCCGCGGCCAGGCCGAGGTGGTCGTAGAGGAAGGCGGCGAGCTGCTGCGTCGACCCCACGTTGAACGTGTACCCGGCGGTGTCGCCCAGCGTCGCCTCGAGCTCGGTGATGCGCGCGGCCAGCTCAGCGCTGAGGTGGGCCAGCTCGTCGCAGTCGACGCGGATGCCCACCCGTTCCATCGCCGCCAGGATCGGCACCAGCGGCATCTCCAGGTCGTCGAACAGACCGCGCAGGGTGCCCTCGGCGAGCTGGCTCTCGAGCGCCGTCTCCACCGCCGGCGCCAGTGCCGCCCAGTTTCCCCAGTAGGTCGCCGCCTCGTCGACCGGCACGTCGGCGGCGCCTCGCCGCGCCCTGCCGCTGCCGAGCAATAGCTCCTCGGGGTCGGCGCTGACCCCGCACAGGTCGTGGGCGAGGACGGTCAGCGACGGCACCCGGGTGCGCGTGGTGATGCACAGATAGGCGGCAAGCATCAGGTCGAAGCGCAGGCCGCGGACGGTCACACCCCGAGCCGCCCACACCAGCAGCTCCTGCTTGAGGTCATAACCGTGCTTGGCCACCGACGGGTCGGCGAGCAGCTCGGCGACCGCCCGGACCGCCCCGTCGCCGGCGTTGTGCGACTGGTGACCGATGGGCACGTAGTAGGCGGGGTCGGGTGCGTCGAGTGCGCAGAGCGCCACGCCGACCACGTCGCCGCGGCGGGCGCTGCCGTCGACCACGCTGCGCACGACCACCCCGGTGGCCTCGCGCAGCCGGGCGCACATGGCGTCGGCGCTGCTGGTGTCGTCGACGATCTCCACCTCGACGCTTGCGACCGGCTGCGCCACGCCGTCGAAGTCGAGGGATCCCTGGGACCGGCCGGCGGTGAGCGTGGTGCCCGGCGCGGGAGTGGCGCCCACGTCGTAGGCGGGCAGCCGCCCCAGCAGGGACCGGAATTCGAGGCGGTCGAACACCTCGCGCACCACCGTCTCGTCGCGCGGTCCCAGCCGGGAGGCGTCGAGGTCGAGATGGATGTCCATGCCCACCCGGATGGTCGCCAGGTCCTTGCTCAGTCGGGCCCGGTCGGCGTTCTCGGTGAGCAGGCGCTTGACCTTGCCCTCCTTCATCGAGGACACCGCGGCAAGAATCTGCTCGAGCGTCCCGTACTGCTGCACCAGGCTCATCGCGGTCTTGTCGCCGATGCCGGGGACGCCGGGGATGTTGTCGGACGCGTCGCCCCGGAGCGCCTTGAAGTCGACCACCAGTGGCGGCGCGAACCCGTAGCGCTCGAACACCTTGGCGACGTCATAGACGATGGTGTCGGAGATCCCGCGCCGGTTGGCAAAAACACGGACGTGCTCGGTCACCAGCTGGAGGGCGTCGAGGTCGCCGGTGACGATGATCACGTCCAGCCCGGCGGCCTCCCCCTGGACGCTCAGGGTCCCGATGACGTCGTCGGCCTCGAAGGTGGGCACCTCGATGATGGGGATACCCAGCGCCCGTACCACGTCGCGGCACCACGGGAACTGTGGAATGAGGTCGTCCGGGGTGGGCTTGCGCCCTGCCTTGTAGGTCTCGTCCTGATCGTGGCGGAAGGTGCGGCCGGGTGGGTCGAACGCCGCCACAGCGTGGGTGGGCCGGTGGTCGCCGAGCGCCTTGAGCAGCATCGAGGTGAACCCGTATGCCGCGTTGGTCACCTCTCCCCTGCTGTTGGTCAGGGCGGGCATGGCGAAGAACGCACGGTAGACGAGTGAATGCCCGTCGATGAGCAGCAGGGTCTCCGGTTCCACTGCGGGCTATGGTACGCAGCCATGGACGCCACCCTCGAACTGGCCCGGGCCGACATCGGGTTCAGCGCCGCCCACTTCTCCGTCCACGACGGACGCAGCGAGCGGCTCCACGGTCACAACTACCGCGTGTATCTGCGGCTTCATGGCACAGTGGGCGCGGAGGGGACGGTGATCGACTTCGCGGCCCTCAAGACAGCGCTCCGCGCGGTGTGCGCCGAGCTCGACGAGCGCATGCTCGTGCCGACCCGTTCGGCGCAGCTGGTGGTGGCCGAAGCCGGCGACACCGTGACCGTCACCGACGGCGACCGGCACTTCGTGTTCCCACGCGGTGACGTCGTGCTCCTGCCGATCGTCAACAGCACCTGCGAATGCCTCGCGGCGCACCTGCTCGGACGGCTGTCGGCGCGGCTGGACGCCCCCGGGTACCGGGTCGAGCTGCGCGTCGAGGAGACCCCGGGGCAGGGCGCGGCAGTGTCCACCGGGGGCGGCGCCGGCGGCTGACCGCCCCGGACCCGGGGGTATCATCGCCCCCATGGTTGACCTCATCGAGATGACCGTCGACAGCATCCGTGTGCACATGCCGACCGGGCAGCACGTGGTGATCCTCAAGGAGAAGGCGGCAGAGCGCTACCTGCCCATCTGGATCGGCATCAACGAGGCCAACGCGATCGCGCTGAAGATCACCGGCATGACCCCGGAGCGTCCCATCACCCACGACCTGCTGGCCAACGTCCTGGGTGCGGTGGATGTGAACGTCGATCGCATCGTGGTCACGTCGCTGGCCAACGAGGTGTTCTACGCGCGCATCGTGGCGTCCCTCAACGGCCGCCACATGGAGATCGACTCCCGGCCTTCGGACGCGATCGCGGTGGCGGTGCG
>JALYTM010000060.1 GCA_030854305.1 Candidatus Dormiibacterota bacterium | reverse complement strand
GGACGGCGCGGCGCGCGACGCGCCTCGCCGGCGGCGGCTCATGAGCGACCCGTACCAGTTCGGCGAGCTGATGCTGCTCAGCGGCACGGCCAACCCTGAGCTGAGCGAGAGAATCGCGCGCGAGATCGACCTGCCTCTCGCCGAGATGGAGATCACCCGCTTCGCCGACGGCGAGTTCGACGTCAAGATCGCCGAGTCGGTCCGCGGTCGCGACCTGTTCCTGATCCAGCCGACCTGCCAGCCCGTCAGCGACAACCTCATCCAGCTCTTCGTGATCCTCGACGCGCTCCGCCGCGCCTCGGCGTCGCGGATCACCGCGGTGATCCCGTACTACGGGTACCAGCGCAAGGAGAAGAAGACCCAACCCCGCGATCCCATCAGCGCCAAGCTGATGGCCAACATCATCGAGCTGGCAGGGGCCAACCGGGTGATCGCGGTCGACCTCCACGCCGAGGCCATCCAGGGGTTCTTCGACATCCCTGTCGACGCCCTCACCGCCACCAAGATACTCGCCCGACGGGTCCGCGAGCGCCGCGGCCACAACCTGGTGGTGGTGTCGCCGGACACCGGCGGCACGTTGCGCGCGCGCCGGCTCGGACGCCTGCTCGACGCTCCGATCGCGATCATCGACAAGCGGCGCCCACGCGACGATACCGTCGAGGTGGTCAACGTCATCGGTGAGGTCGACGGCGCGCACTGCATCGTTGTCGACGACCTGATCAGCACCGGCGGCACCATCGCCAGCGCCGCGGTCGCGCTTCGTGCCAAGGGTGCGACCGGCGTCGATGTGGTGGCCACGCACGGCGTGCTCACCGACGGTGCGTTGACCAGGTTGCACGAGGCTCCCATTGACGAGATCTGCATCACCGACACGATCCCGCTCCACGGTCCGGCGCGCAACCTCGACGACCATCCCCGGCTCCGCGTGCTCAGCGTGGCACCGCTGATCGCAGAGGCCATCGTCCGCGTGCACGAGGGACGCAGCGTCAGCGAGCTGTTCCGCTGATGAGCCCGTCAGCGCCGACACACTCCGCGTCGAGGACTCTGCCGTGAGTCTGCTGGTGCTGGTGCTGATCGTCTCCCTGGTGCTTGCCGCGTTCGCCGCTGCGTCGGAGACCGCACTCACGTCGGTGAGCCGGCTGCGGATGCGCGCGCTCGCGGACGACGGCAACCGCCCCGCCGCCGTGGTCGTGAAGCTGCACAACAGTCCCAATGCCTACCTGTCGACGATTCTCAGCATCAACACGGTGGCGGTGATCGTGGCCTCGACGTCGGCCGCCCTGATCATCTCCAACACCTACAGCAGCTTTCCCCAGGCGGCGGGCACGGCGATCCTGTCGGTGATCGTGCTGGTCTTCTGCGAGATCGCCCCCAAGTCATTGGCGTTGCGCTTCAACGAACGGTTCGCACTGGCCCTGGCGGGCCCGGTGCGAGTGATCACCCGGCTGCTGCGGCCGCTGGTGGGCGCCCTGACGCTGGTCAGCAACTCGTTGCTCCGTGCGGCGACGCGGGGACAGAACGTGCAGGGCCCGTTCATGACCGAGGATGAGCTGAAGATGCTCGTGCACCTCGGGCAGCAGCAGGGAGTGGTCGAGTACGGCGAGCAGGAGATGATCCACGGCATCCTCGAGATGACCGACAAGACCGTCCGCGAGGTGATGGTCCCCCGCATCGACGTAATCGCCATCGAGGCCGACCACACCGTCACCGAGATCATCGACCTGGTGATCCGCCACGGGCACTCGCGCATCCCCGTGTACGAGGAGTCGATGGACAACATCCTCGGGGTGGTCTATGCCAAGGACCTGCTGCGCGAGGGCGCCAGGGTCGGCGACACCCGCAAGGTGACCACCATGATGCGCGAGCCGTACTTCACTCCTGAGGTCAAGCACGTCGGCGAGCTGCTCAAGGAGATGCAGCAGCGCAAGGTCCACATCGCCGTGGTCGTCGAGGAGCACGGCGGCACCGCCGGGATCGTCACCTTCGAGGACCTCATCGAGGAGATCGTGGGCCCGATTCGCGATGAGTACGACGTCGGCGAGCAGGAGGAGGTGCAGTTCATCAACGACTGCGAAGTGCTGCTCCAGGCGCGCTTCCCCGTCGACGACATCAAGGACCTGCTCAACCTCGACATCGGTGAGACCGAGTCCGACTCCATCGGTGGTCTTGTCTACGAGCGGTTGGGCGAGATCCCCTCGGTGGGAGCAACGGTCAAGCTCGGCGAGGCCACGCTGGTGGTCGAGCAGGTGCGCCGCCAGAGCATCCAGCTGGTGCGCATCGTCTCACCGACACCGTTCCTGCGCGACCTCAACGGCAGCGCCCCACCGGACTCCGAGTACGACTCGGGCTGAGGCACCGTCGGGCGCGTCGCGAGCCGGTGCGGCGTAGCATGCGCGGTGAGGTCATGAGCAGCGTGAGCCGCCGACGTCAGGCACTGGTGGCGCTGGTCGCCGCCGTCGCGGCGGTCACCACCGACGTCGGCTACCTCCAGCTCATCGGCAGCCAGGGCAGCGCTCCGGGCGGCAGGGTGGTGGCCTTCATCGCCGCGTACATCGGGGCGATCGCCGTCGCCGCCGGCGTGGCCGCGGTGCTGATCATCCGCCGCCACGCGACCGCGGCAGGGACCGTCCTGGCCGGTGCGGCCACAGGGAGCATGGCCCTCGGCGTGCTCGGCATCTTCAGCATCGGCCTCGCTCTGCTGATCACCGCTGTGTTCCTGGGGATTGCTGCGGCGGGGACCATACCCGCCCACCGCCGTGCCGCGGACTGGCTGCCCCAGGTGGGTGCCGGTGCCGCATGGCTGGTGGTGCTGGCGGCCGGCATGACGCTGGCCAACTCCTGAGCGGTTTCGGGGACGGGTGACCCGGTGGTCCCATCGGCAACCCGGTTGGACCACACTGGGTCGATGCCGACGTACGTGACCGAGGGGGTGGTGCTGCGTCGCGTCGACTACGGCGAGGCCGACCGCATCCTCACCGTGCTCACCCGCGAGCACGGCAAGATCGGCGTCATCGCCCGAGGAGTGCGCAAGTCGGGCAGCCGCATGGCCGCGCACACCGACCTGTTCGCGCGCAGCCGCATGGAGCTGGCGCGCGGGCGCGGAGAGCTGGACGTGCTCACCTCCGCCCAGACCCTGGGCTCGCACGCGCCGTTGAGCGATGCGCGCCGCGCTGCCTGCGCGGCGGTGTGCGCCGAGCTGGCCGACCGCGTCCTGGAGAGCCACGCCCCCGACGAGGAGGTCTACGACCTGGTCTGCGGCGCGCTCCACGACTGCACCGATGACAGTCGCGACCCGCGGCTGGCGCTGCTGTGGCTGACGCGCCGCATGATCGATCGCCTTGGCTACGCGCCCCAACTGTACGCCTGCGCGTCGTGCACCACCGCGCTCCCCGAGCACAGCGCCTGGTTCAGCGTCGCCGCCGGCGGGTTGCTCTGTGATCGCTGCGGCCTGTTGGACCCCGCCGCCGTCGAGTGCTCGGTGCGGGTGATCAAGGTGTTGCGCGTCGCGGCCTCCGGCGACGCCGCCCTGTACCGCCGGCTGCGCCTCGACGAAGCCTCACTCGCGGTGCTTGAGGTGGTGGCCGAGCGCGAGCTGGCCCAGCACCTCGAGCGCCAGCTCCGGTCGCTGCCGGTGCTCCGCGCCATCGAAGGTCGCTGACCGCGCCGCAGCACGCGGGCCGCGGTGCGACGGACGGCCGGTACACTCCCGCGATGGCCGACACCCCGGCACCGGGTGCCCCCGATCTCCTCGAGAAGCTGGTCTCGTTGTGCAAGCAGCGGGGCTTCTTCTTCGGCTCCAGCGAAATCTACGGCGGCATCAATGCCCTCTACGACTACGGGCCGCTGGGCGCGCGCATGCGTCGCAACGTGCGTGGGCTGTGGTGGCGGTCGATGGTCGACCTGCGCGACGACGTCGAGCCCATCGAGACATCGATCATCATGAATCCGCAGGTGTGGGTTGCCAGCGGACACGTCGCCACCTTCACCGACCCACTGGTGGACTGCACTGGGTCGTGCCGCAAGCGGTGGCGCGCCGATCATCTGGCCGACCTCCGCCGCGAACGGGGCAAGCCGGCGGATGCGCCCGGCTGTCCCGAGTGCGGCGGCGCTCTCACCGATGCCCGTCAGTTCAACCTCATGTTCCGCACCCACTTGGGCCCGGTGGCAGACGATGCCGCCCAGGTCTACCTCCGACCCGAGACCGCCCAGGGGATGTTCGTCGACTTCGCCACCATCGTCGGGGCGATGCGACGCCGCCTGCCGTTCGGCATCGCCCAGCAGGGCAAGTCGTTCCGCAACGAGATCTCGCCCGGGAACTCCATCTTCCGCACCCGCGAGTTCGAGCAGATGGAGATGGAGTTCTTCTGCAAGCCGGGTACCGACATGGAGTGGCACCGCTACTGGTGCACCGAGCGCATGCGCTGGTGGGTGGACGACTGCGGCGTGCGTGCCGGCCGGCTGCGGCTGCGTGCGCACGACCAGGACGAGCTGTCGCACTACAGCACTGCCACCAGCGACGTCGAGTACCTGTTTCCCTGGGGCTGGGGGGAGCTCGAGGGCATCGCCGACCGCACCGACTACGACCTGCGCAGCCACATGACCGCGAGCGGCCGCGACCTCAGCTACTTCGACACCGAGGCCAACGAGCGCTACGTGCCCTACGTCATCGAACCCGCGGCCGGGCTGGACCGCGCCTTGCTGACCATGCTGATGGACGCGTACGACGAGGAGGAGGTGCGCGGCGAGAAGCGCACCGTGCTCCATCTTCATCCCGATGTGTCCCCGTGGCAGGTCGCGGTGCTGCCGCTCAGCAAGAAGCCGCTGCTCACCGAGGTGGCGCGTGGGTTGGAGCGGCGCCTCCGCGGTCGCTTCCGAGTGGACTACGACGAGACCCAGGCGATCGGGCGGCGCTACCGGCGCCAGGACGAGATCGGGACCCCACTCGCGATCACTGTGGACTTCGACACGCTCGACGACCAGCAGGTCACCATCCGCGAGCGCGACGGCATGACCCAGGTGCGCGTGCCCATCGACAGTCTCGAGCAGGCGTGCGACGAGCAGCTGGCACTGTGCCGCGCGTCGGCCCTGGTGCGCGCCCGCGGGTCGTGACCATGCAACGCGCGGCTCCGTGGGTGCCGGCGGCCTGCTTGGGCGACTGAGCGGAAGCCGGGCGCGGCGATCCACCATCGCCACCGCCCTTCCCCGGCGTCCGCGGCTCCTCGTGCAGCCGCCCGCGCCGGATCAGCACCAGGAACACCGCGCCGACGGCGGCCATGAGGATGTCGTTGAAGCCGCGGAAGAGCAGACCCGCGGCGGCACCGGCGGCGACCGGGACACCGTTGGCGATCAGCAGCACGGTCAGCAGTCCTTCGAACGGCCCGACTCCGCCCGGGATCAGGCTGATGCCCGAGACCACGAAGCTGATCCCGAGCACGAACGCAGCGGCCGTGAAGCTGACCTGGGTCTGCCCCACCGCGTTGAGCGCGAGGTAGAAGAGCAGGTACGACAGGAACACCGCAACCATGTTGCAGAGCAGCACCGGAACCAGGGTGCGGAGGTGCATGAGCTCCACGAACGCCGGCCGGATCGAACGAAGCTGCGCGTCGAACCGACGCAGCATCTTCACCCTCTCGACGAGGTCGACCGCCCAATTGTATGCCGGCTCCCACATCAGCACGGTGAGGATCAGCAGGTGGACGAGCACCATGATGATCACCAGCAGCGCGACGTCGGGATGCTGTGCCACCCGCGGCAGCACGCCGAGCCCCATCAGTGTCATGAACAGCAGCTCACCGAAGGCGATGGTGGCGGCGATCTCGCCGGCACTGCGTCGGGTGCCCGTCACCTGTTTGATCAGGGTGATCCGCGCCAGGTCTCCCGTCGGCATGAAGACCATGGTCTGCCCCGCGAACTCCACCGCGATCGAGTGGCGGAGGTCGACGTCGACGTGCACGCGACGAAGGCTGAACCACCAGCCCAGCGACCGGGCCAGGTAGGTGCCGAAGGTCACTGGCAGCATCAGCAGCAGGACTCCCACGTGGGTCTTGCTGTAGACCCCGGCCAGGGCCGTGGGGTTGACGCCGATCACCAGGGCGACGAGGCACAGCACGGCGACGATCTCGAGGCCGCGGCGACGGAGGAAGTGCTTGACCCGGGCCGTCACGCTGCCACCATACCCGGCGCGTTCGACGCTGCGGACCGGCACGCGGGGTTTCACCGCGGAGCCGGGCGGCCACGGCGAGCGTCAGCCGAGGACCGCGAAAATGGTCGCGACGGCCGCCTCCAGGCTGGCATCGTCGATGATCAGCGGCGGCAGCAGGCGGATCACCGTGCTGCCCGCGGCCAGCACCAGGAGGCCGCGAGACTGCAGCTCGATGATCGCCGGCATCGCCGGCCGCCGAAGCTCGATGCCGATCATCAGGCCGCGGCCGCGCACCTCCCGCACCACTGACGGCGGAAGCAGGCGCAGCCGGGCCATGGTGCGCTCACCCATCCGCGTCACGTTCGCGTGCAGCGCGCCGTCCGCGAGCAGACGCATGGTGGCGGTGGCCGCCGCGCACACCAGTGGACTGCCCGCGAACGTGCTGCCGTGGCCGCCTCGCGGCATCGATGCGGCGACCTGCTCGGTGCACAGCGTCACCGCCATCGGCAGGCCGTTGGCGATGCCCTTGCCCATGCAGAGCACGTCCGGGGTCACGCCGTCGGCGATGGTCGCCAGCACCGTCCCGGTGCGGAACCCGGACTGCACCTCGTCGGCCACCAACAGCGCACCCCCGTCCGAGCACCGCCTCCTGACCGCCGCCAGGTAGCCGGCGTCGGGGACTCGCACACCCGCCTCTCCTTGGATGGGCTCGACCACCACCGCCGCGACGCTGTCGTCGACGGTATCGAGGGCATCGACGTCGTCGAACGCGATATGCGACACGCCGGGCAGCAGAGGCAGGAAGGGCCGGCGATAGGCAGCGTCGGCGGTGAGGCTCAGCGCTCCCATGGTCCGGCCGTGGTACCCGCGGTGCATGGCGACGATGCGGGTCCGGCCCGTCGCCGCGCGGGTGAGCTTGATCGCCACCTCGAGCGCCTCGGCGCCGGCGTTGGCGAAGCACACCCTCGACAGCGACGGCGGCACCACGCTGCCCAGGGCGGCCACGAACTCATCGCGCACCGGGCTGCCGAACGACTGGTGCGCGCTGGTCAGAGTTTCCGCCTGGGTGGTGATCGCGGCGGTGATCGCGGGGTGCGCGTGCCCGAGGATGTTGACCCCGTAGTTGCTGACCAGGTCGAGGTACTCGCGCCCGTCGCTGTCTGTCAGGCGGCATCCCCGGCCGCGCACCATGCTGACGCCGCGTCCGGCGAGCAGTTCGAGCGGGCGAAGGGCGACGGCGGTGACGGGTACGGTCACCTCGCGCGCTCCGCGATGCGCGCGCCGAACCACGTCCCTGCGCCGGCGAGCGCGTCGCTC
>JALYTM010000346.1 GCA_030854305.1 Candidatus Dormiibacterota bacterium | reverse complement strand
GTACCGGCGCCTGTCGCTGGAGACCCTCGGCCTTGCCGGGCCCGAGGGCCGCGAGGCGGTGGCCGACGTGCTTGCCGAGGAGCCGCGACGGCAGGCGCGGTCGGCCAGGGTCGTTGCGCACCAGCGCGTCGCCTGATCGCCATGCCGGTCACCGTCAACGACGTCCAAGAGCACAAGGCACGCGGGCGTCGCTTCGCCATGCTGACCGCGTACGACTTCCCAACCGCTCGACTGCTGGCCGAGGCAGACGTGCCACTCATCCTGGTTGGTGACAGCCTTGGCAACAACCACCTGGGCTATGAGACCACCCTGCCGGCGACGATGGAGGAGATGCTGCACAGCTGCCGCGCGGTCGCACGGGGCGCGCCGCGGCAGCTGCTGATCGGCGACATGCCGTTCGGCTCCTACCACTCGTCGCCCGGACAGGCGGTCGAGAACGCGGTGGCGTTCCTCAAAGCGGGGATGCACGGCGTCAAGCTCGAGGGCGGCGGATGGGTGGTGGCGATCGCGCGGCGACTGGTGGAATGCGGAATCCCGGTTATGGGTCACCTCGGCCTCACCCCCCAGTCCGTCCACGCTTTCGGGGGGTTCCGAGTCCAGGGCCGCAGCGACGAAGCGAGGGCGCGCATCCTCGAGGACGCCGGGGCTCTGGAGGCGGCGGGCGCATTCAGCCTCGTGCTCGAGGGCATCCCGCGCGCGCTCGCCGCGGATGTGACCGCGGCACTGAGGATCCCCACCATCGGCATCGGCGCCGGCCCCGACTGTGACGGCCAGGTGCTGGTGGTCTACGATCTGCTCGGGATCACCCGCGCGCCGATGCCGAAGTTCGCGCGCGCGTACGTCGCCATCGGGGACGAGGTCGTCGCCGCGGCCAAGGCCTTCGCATCCGACGTTGCCGCGGGAGTGTTTCCCGACGATGACCACAGCTACCACTGACCCGACGCGGCTGACCACCCCCGCCGAGCTGCGGCTCTGGTCGCAGCGCTGCCGCGCAGCGGGGATGGACGTGGGGCTGGTTCCCACCATGGGAGCGCTCCACGACGGCCACCTGAGCCTGGTGCGCCGCGCGCGTCGCGAGTGTGACCGTGTGGTGGTCAGCATCTTCGCGAACGTGCTCCAGTTCGATCCTCGGGAGGACATCGACAGCTACCCCCGAGCGGTGGAACGCGACATCGCTCTCCTGGCGCAGGAGGGGGTGCACGCGGTCTTCGTACCCACCGCGGGTGCCATGTACCCTGCCGAGTTCGCCACCACCGTCCACGTCGACGAGGCCCTCACCGGCATCCTCGAAGGCGTGCACCGTCCCGGTCATTTCGACGGGGTGGCGGTGGTGGTGGCCAAACTGCTGATCGCCGCCGGTCCCCGCCGTGCCTACTTCGGCCAGAAGGACTCCCAGCAGTCACTGGTGGTTCGCCGGCTGGCGCGGGACCTGGACACGGGCGTCGACATCGTTGTGTGCCCGGTGGTCCGTGACCTGGACGGCCTCGCCCTCAGCAGCCGCAACGTCTTCTTGAGCGCCGACGAGAGGCGCCGGGCGGTGGCCATCCCCACCGCCCTGGGCGAGGCGGTGCGCGCCCATGCGGCCGGTGAACGCCGTGCCGCCGCTCTCCGCAGCCTCGTGGTTGACCGATTGGAGAGGGCTGGATTCGATATCGACTACGTCGCCGTCGTCGACCCGGAGACCCTTGTCAGCGTGGACGCGGCAGGCCCCGGATGCCAAGTTCTGGTCGCTGGTAGAATAGGAGCTACCCGGTTGATTGACGTGATACGTCTGGGGATCGACGAGTCGCCCATGGAGGCGAACGGCGCCCAGGACCCCGAAGTCGCGGACATCATGGGTGTGCAGGGGAGAGACTGATGCAGCGTGTCGTGTGTCGCGCGACCATCCACCGAGCAACGGTGGCCGGCGCGAACCTCGACGCCGAGGAGTCCGGAGGGTGACGGAGGAGGAGCTCGAGGGTTCCCATCCGCGCGCTTTCTGTGTCGACGCGGCGATCCGCGCGCGCGTGGGGGTGGCGGTCTCCTGAGCCGGCCCATCGACACTGCTGACAGCACCTTCGACGTCGTCGTGGTGGGCACCGGCATCGCCGGGTTGGTCGCGGCGCTGACGGCGGGGCCGCGCGCCCGCGTCGCAGTGATCACCAAGTCGTCCCTCGACGACGGTGCCACGCGCTGGGCGCAGGGCGGGATCGCCGCGGCGCTGGGGCACGACGACTCCCCCCAGCTCCACTTCGAGGACACCATCGCCGCCGGGCGCGGACTCTGCGACGAGGCGGCGG
>JALYTM010000345.1 GCA_030854305.1 Candidatus Dormiibacterota bacterium | reverse complement strand
CTGCCGGGCCGGGGCCTCCGGTGCCTTGTCCGCGAGCAGGCGGAAGGCGCTGCGGCCGGCGTAGTGGCCCGACGACCCCAGCGCCGCCTCGATCCTCAGCAGCCGGTTGTACTTGGCGACACGCTCCGACCGTGACGGCGCACCCGACTTGATCTGGCCGGCGTTGACCGCAACCGCGAGGTCCGCGATGGTGGTGTCCTCGGTCTCGCCACTGCGGTGGCTGATCACCGACCCGTAGCCGTGCGCGCCGGCGAGCGCCACCGCGTCGAGCGTCTCGCTGAGGGTCCCGATCTGGTTGACCTTGACCAGCAGTGAGTTGGCCACCCCCTGCTCGAACCCCTGGCGCAGCCTGCCCACGTTGGTGACGAAGATGTCGTCGCCCACCAGCTGGATGCGGTCGCCGAGACGTTCGGTCAGCATGCGCCACCCCTCCCAGTCGTCCTCCGCCATGCCGTCCTCGATGGACACGATGGGGTAGCGGTCGACCCACGACTCCCAGAGGTCGACGAGCTCCTCGGACGACAGTTCCCGCCCCTCACCGGGAAGGTGGTACCGCCCAGCCTTGTACAGCTCGGACGCCGCCGGATCGAGCGCGATGGCGACGTCCTCCCCGGGTCGGTACCCCGCCCGCGTGATCGCTTCAATGAGTGCCTCGACGGCGGCGTCGTTCGACTTCAGGCTGGGTGCGAACCCGCCCTCGTCACCCTGGCCGGTGTCGAAGCCCTGTTCCTTGAGCACTCCACGCAGCGCGTGGAAGCACTCGCTGCCCGCGCGCAGCGCCTCGGCGAACGTGGAGAGGCCCAGCGGGACCAGCATGAACTCCTGAAAGTCGACGCTGGTCTGGGCGTGGACGCCACCATTGAGCACGTTGAGCTGGGGCACCGGTAGCAGTTGCGCGCCCACACCGCCGAGGTAGCGGTACAGCGGCAGTCCCGACTCCTCAGCGACCGCACGGGCGGATGCCAGGCTCACACCGAGGATCGCGTTGGCCCCGAGCTTCGACTTGTTGGGGGTGCCGTCGAGGAGAACCATGGTGTCGTCCAGCCCGCGCTGGTCGAGCGCGTCCAGGCCGATCACCGCCGGCGCGATCGTCTCGACCACGTTGGCGACCGCCTGGAGCACACCCTTGCCACCGAAACGCGCCTTGTCGCCGTCGCGGAGCTCCACCGCCTCGTGGACGCCCGTGCTGGCGCCACTGGGCACCAGCGTCACGCCCTCGGCTCCACTCGACAGCCGCACGGTCACCTCGATCGTGGGGTTGCCGCGCGAGTCGAGCACCTCGAGTGCGTCGACTTCCTCGATGTATGTCATCGCCTCGTCTCCCATGTGCCCGGGATCGGGTCAGCCGCCCTCGGATAGTGGATCACAGTCATCAGTACTGCCTCGGCACCGGCTTCACCACCAGGCTGCGGCCGAGCTTGTCATGCCAGCCCTGCTTGCGCGGGTCCCAGGACGCCGCCAGCAGCCCGATCAGCGCCAGCAGGCCCGCCAGGCTACCGGCGTAGGCAACAAGGCTGAGCACGCCCGGGCCCCAGAAAATGATCGCGCGCAGGAACGACCGGCCCGGCGGCAGGACGCCGCCGTCCTCCGCCCGCACCACCCGCGCGCCCATCACGCGCTGCCCGAGTGTGCGCCCCGTCCACGCCACCAAGCCGCCGAAGTACAGGGCGCTCACCACCGCGCCGAGGGAGGTGATCACCATCAGGCGGCCGTTGAGGTCGGCGGGGAGTGTGGCGAGGGCCTGGCCGGAGACCAGGGGGTGGAGCTGGTAGTACTGCACGATGGGGACGTAGACGAGCGGCACCGCCACCGTCGCCTCGACCAGGAACAGCAGCACCACGTCGATGACGTAGCCCAGGAACCTCGCCCAGAAGCCCAGGTACGCCAAGCCGGGCGCGGGACCCGCCGGTGCCCACCCCACGGCCGGTGCGCCGGGGTACGCGGGCAGCCCGCCCGGGGTGGCGAGGTAGCCGGGCGGCCCGGAGGGCGGGTACGGGGGCGGGCCGCTCGACGGCTCACCGGCGGACGGAGGGTTGACGTTCACGCTGTCGGTTCCGCCGCGATCTCGTCCCACAGGCGAGCGAGGACGCGAATGCCCATCGCGTAGTGGTCGAGGTCGAACTTCTCGTTGGGGGCGTGGATCTGGTCGTCGGGCAGCCCGACGCCGACCAGCACCGACTGCATTCGGAGAACCCGCTGGAACACCTCCACGGGTGGGATCGAGCCGCCTTCGCGGATGATCACCGGCTCCTTGCCGAACACGGCGGCCATGGCCCTCGACGCC
>JALYTM010000344.1 GCA_030854305.1 Candidatus Dormiibacterota bacterium | reverse complement strand
ATGGCGCGGAGCAGCTCCAGCCGGTGCAGCTCCGCGTCCCAGTTGAGGCTGAGCCCCAGGGCCAGCAGCTTGGAGCACGCGATGCTGTCGGACGGGCGCCACGGCTGGGGACGGATGCCGAGCAGGGTGAACTCCCAGGGCAGTGGTCGCCGGCTGCCCACGACCGTGTTGACACCCTCCGCGTAGGCCTCGAGCATGGCCGCGGTCTCGCCACCGAGCGTCGTCGCCTCCTCCTCGGCGACGCGACGCAGCCCGATGCGGCGCAGCATGCGGTCGGCGGGAAGGCCCTCGATCCCGGCGATCTCACTGATGCGGCCGTCGGCGACCCGCCGGGTGAAGTCGAGCTGCCAGAGCCTTTCCTGGGCATGCACCAGGCCCATCGCGAACGCTGCGTCGGCCATGGTGGTGGCGTCGACGTGGACGGTTCCCCGGCGGTCGCGGACCACCCGAACCTGATCGCGCAGGCCGTCGACCACCAGGCGGCCCCGCGTGCGCGGCAACGGGCGGCGCAGCAGCGCCACCAGGACCACGACTGCTGCCACGAGCAGCGCCGCCACGACGGCAACGGCGACAAGCATTGTGCCTCCTCGGAATTCGGCCGGATGGTACCCGCTCCGACTCCCTACACTGCGAACGCCGTGGCCCTGCACACACCGTTGTATGACCGACATGTCGCCGCCGGGGCGAGGATGGTCGACTTCGCCGGCTACGACATGCCGCTCCAGTACACGGGCATCCGCGAGGAGCACGTGGCGGTCCGTGAGCGCGCCGGGCTGTTCGACGTCAGCCACATGGGCGAGGTGATGGTCGACGGCCCGGGCGCCGTCGCGTGGGTGCAGCACCTGGTCACCAACGACATCGGCCGGGCCGAGGCCGGACAGGCGACATACACGGTGATGTGCAACGACGACGGCGGCATCATCGACGACCTGATCGTGGTGCGGGTCGACGACAACCGGTTGCTGATCGTGGTCAACGCGGCGACGCGACACAAGGACGTGGCCTGGATGCGCGACCACCTCGCCGACGGTGTCGACCTGCGCGACGCCAGCGACGAGCTGTCCCTGCTCGCCGTGCAGGGCCCCCGCGCCGTCGAGATCCTCACCCCCATCACCGCCATGAACGGCGGTGGGTCACTGGCCGACCTTCCCGGCTTCCGCAGTGCCGAGGTGCACGTCCACGGGATCGACACCGTGGCCGCCCAGCGGGTGACGCGCACCGGGTACACCGGGGAGGACGGGTTCGAGATCTACATCGAGAACGGCGCCGCACCTGCGCTGTGGGACATCCTGATGGACGCGGGTCGCCCGCACGGGCTGGTCCCCGCCGGCCTCGGGGCGCGGGACACGCTGCGGCTGGAAGCCGGCCTGCGCCTCTACGGGCAGGACATGGACGACTCCACCGACCCCTACAGCGTCGGCCTGGGCTGGACGGTGAAGCTGGACAAGGGCGACTTCATCGGCGCCGCCGCGCTGCGCGACCTCAAGGCATCGCCTCCGCGCCGCTTTGTGGGTCTACGCCTCGGACCGCGCACCATCGCCCGCCACGGCCAGGCGGTGCTCCAGGATGGGCGCGAGGTGGGCGAGGTGACCAGCGGCACCATGGGCTTCACGGTCGGGGCGCCGGTGGCGACGGCGTCGGTGGTGCCCGGGTTCAAGCGTGACGGAGACGTGTCGGTGGACATTCGCGGCATCGTGGCACCGGCCGAGGTGGTCGCCCTGCCCTTCTACAAACGCCCCAAGGGAGATGGATGAGTGCCTGACCTCAGCGAGTACCGGTTTACCAAGAGCCATGAGTGGATGCACCGCGACGGCGGTGTCGCCACCGTGGGCATCAGCGACCACGCCCAGTCCGAGCTCGGCGACGTCATTTTCGTCGAGCTGCCGGCGGTGGGCACCGTCCTGAAAGCCGGCGAGAAGTTCGGCACCATCGAGTCAGTGAAGGCGGCCAGCGACCTGTTCTGTCCCGTCGGGGGCCGGGTGAGCGCCGTCAACGACCAGCTGGGCGACGCTCCCGAGCGCGTCAATTCCGACCCCTACGGCGAGGGTTGGATGCTGCGGCTCGAGGCCGTCGACGAGGCCGGCGCGGAGCTGCTCGATGAGGCCGGTTACAAGGCGATCGGCGGCAGCTGACAGCCGTTGGCTCGACCGGGTGTGGTGGTCAGCGGGGTGTGCGGTTTCACCACATAGTGGACTGATGTCTCAGGACATAGTGGACACCCACATGAGGTGTGGCTGCCATGGGCCTGGAACGCTATGTCGTCGACGCTGTGGTTCTCGAAGGACGGAGCGCT
>JALYTM010000343.1 GCA_030854305.1 Candidatus Dormiibacterota bacterium | reverse complement strand
TATTTATCACTAAATGACCCCGCTGGCCACCCGAAACGACCCACCTCGAGCCTCCGCGCCGCATTCCCTCACGCTCCAGGAGGCAAGCGAGCGCCTCGGCGTCCACTACATGACCGCGTACCGCTACGTGCGGACGGGCCGTCTCCCCGCCAGCAAGCGCGAGGGGGTATGGGAGGTCGAGGGCCGCGATGTCGAGCGCCTCCGCAACCGCGGCGCCGCCACCCCGCCAGGCCGCACCCGCACCGCGCACGCGCGGCGGGTACCCGAGCTCGTCGACCGTCTCGTGGCCGGCGACGAGGCCGGCGGCTGGACGCTCCTGCAATCGATCCTCGCCGGCGGCACGTCGCCCGCCGACCTGTACATGAACGTCCTCGTCCCCGCCTTGCGCCTCATCGGCGAGCGCTGGGAACGGGGCGAGATCAGCGTCGCCGACGAGCATTGCGCCACCGCTGTGATGCACCGCCTCGTCGGGCGCACCGGCCCGCTGTTCCGCCGCCCCGGGCGCACGCGCGGCATCGTCGTCCTCGGCGCACCAGCCGGCGAGCTGCACGGCATGCCCACTGCCCTTGCCGCCGACCTGCTGCGCGGACAGGGTTTCGTCGTCATCGACCTCGGCGCCAACGTCCCCACCGACTCGTTCGTCGACTGCGTGCAGCGCCTGCCGCGCGTCATCGCGGTGGGCATCGCGGTGACAACGCCTGACCGTGCGACAGAGGCGGGGCGGCTCGTCACAGCGCTGCGCGCCGCCGGGTTGGAGATGCCCGTTCTCCTCGGCGGGTCGGGCATCGACGAGGACGCCGCGCGCGGCCTCGGTGCCGACGGCTGGGGCGACGGGGCTCCCCGTCTTCTGCACCTTCTCGAAGAGCAGCGCGCTTGAGCGCGCGTCATGAACACAAGGAGTCTCCGATGCGTGTTGTTGTGAGCGGTGCCACGGGCACCATCGGCCGTGCCGTCGTCGCCGGTCTTGCGGAGCGCGGCGACGAGGTCGTCGCCCTGACCCGCGACCCCGCCACCGCGCTGCGCGTGCTCGGCGATGTCGAGGCGCACGCGTGGACGGCGCCGACCAAACAGACGCCACCCCCCGCTGCGTTGGCCGGCGCCAGCGCGGTCATCCACCTCCTCGGTGAGCCGATCGCGCAGCGCTGGACTGCCGCTGCCAAGCGCGAGATCCGCCTCTCGCGCACGCTGTCGACACGCCAGCTCGTCGCCGGCATCCAAGCCCGCGACGAGGCCACGCCACTGACCCTCATCTCGCAGTCGGCCACGGGGTACTACGGTGAGCGCGGCGACCAGTTGCTGACCGAGGATTCGGCGCCGGGCAGCGACTTCCTCGCCCACCTCGTCGTCGACTGGGAGCGCGAGGCGGAGGCCGCGGCCGACATCGACGGTGTGCGCGTCGTGTGCTCGCGCACCGGCGTGGTGTTCTCCGAACATGGCGGTGCGCTCGAGAAGATGCTCACGCCGTTCCGGCTTGGCGTCGGTGGCCCCATCGCGGGCGGGCACCAGTACGTCCCCTGGGTGCACATTGAGGATGTCGTCGGCGCCTATCTGCACTTCATTGACAACCGCGACGCAACCGGGCCGATCAACGTTGTCGCCCCCAACCCGTCCACCAACGCACAGCTGTCGCGCGCGCTCGGTCACGTCATCCATCGTCCCGCCCTCATGCCCGTCCCGGGTTTTGCCGTGCGCGCCCTCTTCGGAGAGATGGCGGTCACCGTCACTGGCAGCCAGCGCGTCTCAGCAGCGAAGCTCGAGTCGCTCGGCTACACCTTCCGTCATCCCGAGCTCGACCCGGCGCTGCGCGACGTGCTCAGCACCGCCGCATGACGGTCCACGTCCTCGAGCGCACCCAGGTCATCGCGCGCCCCGTCGATGAGGTGTTCCCGTTCTTCGCCCGCGCGGCGAACCTGGAGAGGATCACGCCGTCCTGGCTGAGGTTCCGCATGGTCGGGCCTGAGCCGGCCGAGATGGGCGTCGGCACGCGGCTCGAATACCTGCTCCACCTCCACGGCGTCCCGTTGCGGTGGATCTCGCGCATCGACGCCTGGGAGCCCGGCCACTGTTTTGTTGACCGCCAGCTCCGCGGCCCGTACGCGTTGTGGGAGCACACCCACGTCGTCGAGCCACATCCCGACGGGACCCTCTCCCGTGACCGTGTCCGCTACGCACTGCCGCTGGGACCGCTCGGCGAGGTCGCCCACCGCCTGCTCGTGCGCGGCGACCTCGAGCGCATCTTCGATTACCGGCAGCAGGCCGTCGCCCGCCTCCTCGGCTGAGCAGGCGGAGCGCGCC
>JALYTM010000059.1 GCA_030854305.1 Candidatus Dormiibacterota bacterium | reverse complement strand
CTCGGGGACCACGCGTCACCGCGCGCCGCCGCCGACTTCGCGTCCCAGCCGGCGGCGGCGGCCCAGCTCCGCGGAGCAAGCACACGGGACGCGTTCAACCGTGTCCTGTCCTCGGCGGTCGAGCGGTACGCAACGTCAGAGCGCGGACAGCACGCGGTCGTCACCGCCACCGCTCACCTCGACGGAGACCACCCCAGTACGGCTGAGCGCGTGGCCGAGTACACCCGCCTGGTGGCGCGCGATCCCGCCCTCGGAAACGCCCTGTCCGGTGCAGCACTTGCGGGGCTGCTGCACAACCAGGCGCCCGACGTCACGCCGATCCTCTCCGGGCGTACGCCGGTGCGGTCGTGAGCGACGATCTCCACTCGGTGCGCGTCCCGCTCGCGGGCGACGCGCAGTTCCGCATCCCGCTCGGCCCGGTGGTGCTGCCGGTGCGGTCGGCATTGCTTTGCGCCGCGGTCAGCCCCCTCTCCTACCTGCTGATCGGCGCCCACCTCCCCGGGCTGTGGGGCTGCGGTGCCGCGGGGTTTGTCCTCGTGCTCGCGGCGCTGTGCGGCCTGCCGGAACGAGAGGGCGTCTGGCTGGGCACAAGCTGGCTCTACGGCCACGCGTGGCGTGTCATGCCCAACGCGGTCGTCGACGGGGTGCCTGTATCTGCGCGCGTCAGCGTCCTCGGGGACGCGGTTCATGTCGCTGCCGCTCGCCGGCGCGGTGTCCGGTGGCTGGCGGCGGCTTCGCGCTCGGCCCGGACCATCTCGACGACGCCCAGGGTGGTCGCCAGCGGTTCCGGCCGGCTCGACCTGACCTCGTCAGGCGCGGTCGCCGTCCTGGTGGTCGAGGGTCCGCCTGTCAGTCCGGGCAGCGACGAGTACCTGTCGTGGTGCCGCCGCGCCGCGGCCTGGGTGGGGACGCTGGACTGTCCCGCGCAATTCCTCACCTCGATGGCGCACCACGACAGCCGGCGCGTGGGTGAGGCCGTCGACCTCCGGCTGGCATCGTGGCCGGCGACCCCCCTGCGCGAGCTGGAGCGCGCGCTGGCCACCGGTCTTGCCGACCACACTCTGGAGCTGCGTCATCACCTGGTGCTGTCGCCCGGGAGTGCGGCACCCGACGGCGTTCCGTTTCGCTCCACCCTGTGGCGTGCCGGCCGTGCCCGGGGCGGCACGGCGCCGAGCGCCGACCACGTGCTGCAGGCCGCGTTGCGTGCTGCCCCCGCCTTCGGCATCGTCGCCGCCGCGGCTGATCGCGACGACATCGCCTCGCTGCTGACGCTGTCCGTCGCGTCGGCTGTGCGCGCCTTCTGCGGTCCGCACGTCCTCCACGTGGGCGGGATGCATGCGGTGTCGCTGACGGTCACCGCGCTCCCCGCCGCGATCGAAGCCGGTTGTGTCGTCGACGCGATGATGCGCGCTCGTGCCCGTGGCTTGGTCAGTCTCCACGTGATGCCGGTGGCCACGGCCACCGCCCAGAAGCACCTGCACCGGCGCACCGCGATGCTGCGGTACGCGGCGCGACACGGCGCGGACCCCGTGGAAGCACAGGTCGCCCTGCAGGACTCTGTCGACGCGGTCGCCGCCCTCGCCGCACGCGAGCTGGTGCCGGTGCGCATCGCCTTGAGCGTCACCGTCGCGCACACGCAACGCAGCGAGGCCGAAGCGGCCGCGCAGCGGCTGGGCTCGGTGCTGGCCGGCTACGGCTTTCGCGTCACCGAGGTGACCGGACCGGGACTGCTGCCGCTGGTAGCGCAGTCACCGGGCGGGGCACCGCTGGCTCGGGCACTGATCCTGACCACCATGGCGGTGGCCGCCCGGATGCTGCCGTGCCTGGGGACGCCGTTCTCCGACATCGGGTCCCCGTTGATCGGGGTCAACGCGGTCACGGGTGCCCCGGTTCACCTGTCGGTGTGGCGACAACCCAACCACAACATGGTGATCCTGGGCAGCTCCGGTGCCGGCAAGTCGGTCGCCGCCAAGACGCTGTTGATCCGCCACGTGATGGCCGGCGCCTGCGCAGCGGTGATCGACCCCGACTCCGAGTACCGCCCCGTGATGCAGGCCGTCGGTGGCGGCTACGTGGAGCTGGGAGACGATGCTCTCAACCCGCTCGCGGCGGCGTCGGGAACGTCGCCGCACGCGGCCGCCTCGCTGATTCTCCCGGTTCTCTGCGTGATGGCCGGTGACGAACGCGGCGTCGCCGACGGCCGGGCGGTTCGCCGCCTGCCCGACGAGGACCAGGGCTGGCTCCATGCGGAGGTCACCGAGTTCCTGCGGTCGGACGGGGTGCAGCGGGTGGGCCGCGAGCCACTGCTCCGCGACCTGGTGGCGTGGCTGGACCACGTCGTCCGCGACCCCACGACGACCGACCACGAGCGCAGCCGCGGGCGGGTGATCGCGGCCCGGCTGCGTCGCTTCACGCAAGGCGTGCGTGGGACCGTGTTCGATCGCCCCTCGTCGTTCGCGATCGGCGACCGACCGGTGGCGATCGGCATGAAACAGTTTGCGATGACGTACGGCGCCGACCTCACCCCGGCGCTCGCCGTGGTCCTCACCGCACTCCTCGGCGCGGTTGAGCGGCGAACCCGGCGTCTCATCGTCGTCGTCGACGAAGCCCACCGGGTCACCGCCGACCCAGACGCCGGCGAGGTGCTCGGCCAGCTGGTGCGCCAGGCCCGCAAGCACGGCGCCGGCGTGTGGATGCTCTCGCAGCGCGTCGAGGACTTCGTGCGCACCGACCTGGGCCGAACGATCGCCGCCACCTCGGCCACCAAGCTGGTGCTGGGCACGGAGGAGGCGGTGATCGACGAGGTCGCCACCGTCTTCAAGCTCTCACCGGAGGAGAGGCGCGGCGTGTGCCCGACGCGACGGGGGTCAGGCGTGCTGATCTCCGGGTCCGAGCGCGCGCTGGTCTCCGTGGTTGCCGGGGACGCCATTCTCGCGGTGGCGGCGACCGATTCGGACACAGCGCCTGCGGCAGGCGACCTGCTCACCACGGGGTCGTGAACCCTCAGCTGATCGCGCTGCAGCTGGGGCGGTCGCGAACCGTGCGACGCCTGCTCGGCTGCGGGTGTGTCGCCACCGGCGCGATGGTGGCGTTGCCACTGCTCCTGGTCGCATCGATGACCACCGGCGTCTTCGGCGACCTGACCGGCAGCGGCGCGAGCCAGTCGGACCCGTTCGCGCTCGGCGGCGCCTCCCTGGTCACCGGATCCGGCGAACCGCTGCCGCCGGGAAGCTTCCGCGTTTCCCAGGGATTCGGCTGTACGGCGGTGGCAGGCGAGCCTCTACCTCCTGCCCCCTATGCGTGCCCCCCGGATTCCGCGCACCGCACCGCGATACGGTTTCACACCGGGATCGACCTTGCGGCCGCCGAGGGGACCGGTGTGTTCGCTGTCACCGCCGGGGCCGTGCACGTCGTCGTCTCCACCGGCGGTTTCGGCATCCACGTCCTGCTGGTGACCACCGCCGCCCGCGCGCCGGCGGTGACCTACCTCTACGGTCACCTCAGTGAGGTGGTGGTGCTCGACGGCACTTCCGTCGCAGCAGGCACCGAGATCGGGCGGGTGGGCAGTACCGGCAACAGCACCGGCGCCCACCTCCACTTCGAGGTCGACATCTCGGGGGTTCCGGTCAATCCCTGTTCGGTCTTCCCGGCCGGGTACCTGGTCCCCGCCGGCGTCGCGGCCGCCGGGTGCGTCGCCACCGCGCTCTGAGGTGGCGCACTGAGGGCAGAGGCGCCTATGGTCGCTGCCGTGACCGACTCCGCATCGTCCTCGCAGGCCGTGGCCTGGCAGCCGACCGCCGAACAGGTGGCGGGCAGCCGGCTCCACTCATTCCTGGTCAAGATGGATGTGACCAACGTTGAGGAGCTCAACGACCTGGCGCGCCGCGACCCCGAGCGCTTCTGGTCGGCGACGGTCGACGACATCAACATCGGCTGGAGCCAGCGCCCGACGCGGATGCGCGACACCACCGAAGGCGTGCCTTTCACCCGCTGGTGGACCGGCGGCCGCCTCAACCTCGCGAGCAACGCAGCCGACCGCTGGGCGGAAACCCAACCCGGCCGCGACGCGGTGGTCTGGGAGGGCGATGACGGCTCGGTCCGCACCTGGTCCTACCTCGAGCTCGCCACCGAGACGGCACGGTGCGCCAACGGCCTGCGCGAGCTGGGCATCGGTCCCGGCGACGCCGTCGGCCTCTGTCTGCCGATGATCCCGGAGACGGTCGCGATGTTCCTCGCGTGTTCGAAGGTGGGGGCGATCGTGTGCCCGATCTTCAGTGGCTACGGTGCCGGTGCCATCGCGGTGCGACTCCAGGACTGTGAAGCGAAGATCCTGGTCATCGCCGACGGGTTCCTGCGCCGTGGTGCGGCCGTGCCGATGAAGCCCACCGCCGACGAGGTGGTCACGCAGGTCCCGTCGCTGCAGCATGTGGTGGTGGTGCGGCGACTCGGCACGCTCGACACCACGATGACCCGTCCGCGCGACGTCTGGTACCACGACCTCACCGCGGCCCAACCGTCGACGGCCGTGACCCACGACAGTGGCGCGGACGAGGTGTTGATGCTGCTGTACACCAGCGGCACCACCGGACAACCCAAGGGTACGGTCCACGTGCAGGGCGGTTTCCCTGTGAAGGCCACACAGGACATGGCGCACTGCTTCGACGTCGGACCACAGGACCGGTTGCTCTGGTTCACCGACATCGGCTGGATGATGGGTCCGTGGGCGATCTGCGGTGTCCTCACCATCGGCGCGACGCTGGTGTTGTTCGAGGGTGTCCCCGACCACCCCGACCCCGACCGGCTGTGGAGCGTGGTGGCTCGCCACCGCGTATCGGTGCTGGGCGTCGCCCCGACGGTGGTGCGCGCGCTGATGCGCCATGGTGAGGAGCCGCCCCGGCGTCACGACCTGTCCTCGCTGCGCGTGCTCGGCTCCAGTGGCGAGACGTGGAACGCCGACCCGTGGACGTGGTTCCTCCGCGTGGTCGGTGGCGGTCGATGCCCGATCATCAACTACAGCGGTGGCACCGAGCTGAGCGGTGGCATTGTCGGCGGCAACATGCTCACCGGGCTGAAGCCGTGCGCCTTCGCGGGCCCGTGCCCGGGGATGGACGCCGATGTGCTCGACGAGAACGGCAACAGTGTGCGCGGCCGCGTCGGTGAGCTGGTGGTGCGGTCGCCATGGCCGGGCATGACGCGCGGCTTCTGGCACAACCGCGAGCGCTACCTCGAGACGTACTGGTCGCGCTGGCCCGACGTGTGGGTGCACGGAGACTGGGCCGAGGTCGACAGCGACGGCCTCTGGTACATCCGCGGACGCAGTGACGACACCATCAAGGTGGCCGGCAAGCGTCTCGGTCCGGCCGAGGTCGAATCGGCATTGGTCGCCCACCCGGACGTCACCGAAGCGGCGGCAGTGGGCATCCCCGACCCACTGAAAGGTGAGTCGCTCCTGTGCTTCGTCGTGCTGAAGCCGGGCGTGGCGGCCACGACCGCACTGCGCGATGCCCTTGCGGCCCGGGTCGTCGCCGACATGGGCAAGGCGCTGAAGCCCCGGGCAGTTCTGGTGGTCGACGAGCTGCCCAAGACTCGCAACGCCAAGGTGCTTCGGCGGTTGGTGCGCGCGGCGTACCTCGACCAGGACCTCGGCGATCTGTCGTCACTCGAGAACCACACCGCCATCGCAGCCATCGCCGCCGCTCGCTCACAACTCTAGGAGCGGACTGCCGGCGGACAACCCGGCACCACACCCACCGCACGGCGCGCACCGTGCACACGCCGCGCTCGGCCGGTGACACAATCCGCCGCCGCTCACCGCGCGGCGCAGGTCACCTGCGACACCCCACATGCGAGGTCTCGCACCATGGCCGCAACCGTTCGACTCGCAGGCAGCGCGCGCACAGTCCAGGAGCCGGCCGGCGCCGGTGCGATGACACCGAGGAGCCTTGATGCCCGGGAGCTGGCACGGGTCGCGTCCGTGACCGTCCATGTTCGCGAAGCACCGCACGCGGAGACGTTGGCGGTGCGCATGGCGCGCGACGCGCTCACCACCCCGCGGTCGCGCACCTACCTCTCGACATCTGCGCTGCACGCGTCGCACGGCCCTGCCGTCGACGACGTCGACTCGGTGCTGCGCTGGGCATCGTCTGCCGGACTCGGCATCGGTGCCGTCGACGCGGTGACGCGTCGCGTCGAGCTGACCGCTTCGGTCGGGGTGCTGGCGCGCGCTTTCGGGGTCGAGCTCGAGCTCTGCCGCACCACCGACTGGCGCACCGGCGAGGCGCTCGCGTACCGCGATCACCGCGACGAGCTGCGCATCCCGGCTGCGCTGGACGGCGTCGTCACTGCGGTACTCGGGCTCAGCGATCGACCGCTCTCGCGCCCGCACCTGGTCGGGCTCGACCGCGATGCGCCGGTCCTTGCCTACACGCCGGAGATGCTCGCCGCCATCTACAACTTCCCGGTCCTGGACAACGGCGGGGAGGGACGTCGCATCACCGTCGGGATCGCCGAGCTGGGTGGAGCGGTCGACCCTGTCGACCTGGCCGAGTTCACAACCCGGTTTCCGCGACTGCGCGTGGTCGAGGAGGGCGTCGACGGCGCGGTGCCTCGACCCGATCCGATGGGAGCCGACACGGAGGTGGCGCTCGACTGGCAGGTGATCGCGCGCGCGGTCAACCACTGCGCACCGCGCGCCGGCGTCGAGATCGTCCTCAAGTACGCACCCAACACCGATCGCGGCTTCACCGACGTCACCGCTGCATTCGCCTCCGATGGTCGCGACTACGCGTCGGTGTCGACCAGCTGGGGCGCGCCCGAGACCCTCTGGACACCGTCAGCGATGAACGCCATGGACGGCGCGTACCAGATGTGTGCCGCGCGTGGCATCGTCCACTGCGTCGCCGCAGGCGACAACGGCTCGACCGATGGACGGCATGACCGTCGCCAGCACGCCGACCACCCCGCGTCGGCGCCGCACGCGGTGTCATGCGGCGGCACGCGCCTGCTCGCGGTTGGTGGCCGGCGCGTCTCCGAGACGGCGTGGAACGAGCTGAAGACCGAACAGGGGGCGACCGGCGGTGGCGTCAGCGGCCACTTCGTGCCGCCCCACTACCAGGTGAGCGCCGGGATCCTGCCGCTGTCGGCGAACGACGAGCGCCCGGGCCGCGGGGTCCCCGATGTGTCCGGCGACGCCGACCCCACCACCGGCTACGTGGTGCGACGCGACGGGGCAGACGTGGTGGTGGGCGGAACCTCGGCGGTGGCACCGCTGTGGAGCGCCCTCTTCGCCCTGACCGCGGCCGACCTGGGCCACCAGCTTGGTTTCGTGCAACCCGCGTTGTACCGGGCCGGGTCGGGGTTCCACGACATCGTGTCCGGGGACAACGGCGCGTACTCGGCACACACCGGGTGGGACGCCACCACCGGGCTCGGCACCCCGGACGGTCGCGCGCTCTGCGCGGCGCTGGCGGCGGTGCCGCCGGAGGTCCGCGGCGTGCAGCGAGGGACTCTCGACACGGTGCACCACCCGCGGCCGCAGCACCACCGCGGGCGACGCGGTGGGCATCGCGCACGTGATGTCGCGCCGGCGCGAGACAGAGAGCTTGACTGACCTGCGCCGCAGGCGACCG
>JALYTM010000342.1 GCA_030854305.1 Candidatus Dormiibacterota bacterium | reverse complement strand
CTGCACAACAGCATGAGCACTCCTGAGCAACCCTCCTCCTCCAGCGCCGTGGCCTCCTTGAGACGCCTCGGCCCTTACGTGCGTCTCGTGCGCCGACCGATGCTCATCTCCGGCGCGGCCGCGCTCGGGGCGTCGGCCGCCGGGCTGGTCATCCCGCTGATCACCCAGCACGTCGTCGACACCATCGCCGCGGGCCGGGGGCTGCGCGCGCTGCTGCCCCTGCTGAGTCTCGCCCTGGTGATCGGAGCCGCCGAGGCCGTGCTCATCAGGGTGCGTCGGCACGTGATCGCACGGCCCACGGCCACCCTCGAGAAGCGGATGCGCGACGACCTGTACGAGCACCTGCAGCGCCTGCCGGTGGCCTTCCACGACCGCTGGCAGGGCGGGCAGCTGCTGTCCCGAGCGGTGTCGGACCTGACCACCATCCGACTGTTCGTCGCCTTCGGCGCCATCTTCATGGTCGTCAACGGCCTCACCGTGGTGATCGGTGCGGTCATCCTGGTGGTCCTGTGGCCACCGTTCGGGTTCGTCGCGCTGGGGCTCATCATCCCGATGGTGGCGCTGTCGACCATCTTCGAGGGCCGCTACAAGCACGTGGCCCGCCGCTCCCAGGACCAGGTCGGCGACCTGGCCACCAAGGTCGAGGAGTCGGTGCTCGGGGTCCGCGTGCTGAAGGCCTTCGGACGCGGGCCCCGGTTCACCGAGCGCTTCCGCGCCGAGTCGAGGTTGCTGTGGCACACCGAGATGACCAAGATCCGGATCCTCGCCGTGCTGTGGGCGGCCATCATCGCCCTGCCCGAGATCGCCGTCGGGGCGACGCTGCTGCTGGGCGGGATCGGGGTCGGGCAGGGCCACCTCAGCCTCGGCACGCTGGTCGCCGCGGTCACCACCGTGGTGTACCTGCAGTGGCCCATCGACTCCCTCGGCTGGTTGCTGGCCGAGGCCAACAAGGCCGCGTCGGCCACCGACCGCTACTGGGACGTGCGCGACACGGTCAGCACCGTACAAACCCCCATCACGCCCCGGGTGCTGCCGACCCCCACGCGAGGGACCCTGCAGCTGCGCGACGTGCACTTCACCTACCCCGACTCCGACACCCCGGTGCTGCGCGGGGTCGACCTCGACGTGCGGCGAGGCGAGGCGCTGGCCGTCGTCGGCGCGTCCGGCTCGGGCAAGAGCACGCTGCTCCACCTGCTCGGCGGCCTCGAGGCGCCGACGCGCGGCAACGTGCTCCTGTGCGGCCGAGATTTCACCACCCTGGGGCCGAGCGAGCAGGGCGAGTGGCGCAACCGCCATCTCGGCTTCGTCTACCAGTTCCATCACCTGCTGCCGGAGTTCACCGCGCTCGACAACGTCGCGATGCCCCTGCGCATCCGCCGCCTTCCGAGCGAAGAAGCGCGCGCCCGCGCCGCGGAGACGCTGCGTTCGGTCGGCCTGGGCGAGCGGCTCATGCACCGGCCGGCTCAGCTCTCCGGCGGCGAGCGACAGCGCGTCGCGATCGCCCGCTCGCTCGTCGGCCAGCCGGACTGCATCCTCGCCGACGAGCCGACCGGCAACCTCGACCGCGCGACCGCCGATGGGGTGTTCGAGCAGATGCTCGATCTCGTCCGCGGCCGTCGCATGGCCTTCGTGCTGGTCACCCACGACGAGAGCCTCGCCGCGCGCTGCGACCGGCGCCTGCACCTGGCGCAAGGCAAGCTCGTGCCTTGAGGTCGCCTCAGGGCTCGGCGAGCGGGATGTCGTAGCGGATGAAGCCGTCGTGCCGCGCGACCTTGTCGTAGAGGGCGCGCGCGGTCGTGTTGTTCGCGCGCGTGTGCCAGTAGAGGCGCGGCGCGCCGCGTGATCGGGCCGCGTCGGCGACGCCGGAGATCAGCGCCCGCGCGATGCCTCGTCCGCGCACGTCGGGCTCGACGAAGAGGTCCTGGAGATGGCAGACGTCGCTCGACCAGACACCGGCGTGGAAGAAGTAGTGGGCGATGCCGACGAGCCGGCCGTCGAGGCGCGCGCCGAGCGCGTGGACCGCATCGTCGCCTTGCAGGCGCTGCCACGCACGCTCATAGCCGGCGTCGGCGACGACCGTTTCGTAGAAGGTCTTGTAGCCCTCGGCCAGGCGCTGCCAGCCGGCGCGATCTTCGGCGCCGAGCGGCGCGACGACGACTTCGACGTGCGCCGCCATCAGCCCTCGCCGACGCCGAAGCGCGCTGCCGAGCGCGCCTTGGCCCGTTCGGCCTCGATGGCGCGATCGCGCGGCTCGGCGCTCGTCACGAGCGATTCGATGAGGACGCGCGCGGTCGAGGCGATCTCCTCGA